>DUOJ01000111.1 GCA_012838895.1 Spirochaetales bacterium | reverse complement strand
TAGAATTGTGAAAAACCACTAATAGCGCTTGGAACACAAATAGCAACAACTCTTTTATTGCGACTAGATTCAAGTTTCCCATAACTGCCATAGTTCATAGAGATTGCACAATCGATAACTTTCTGACGTAGACTTTCCGATATCCCAGGTTTATTGTTTAAAGCTAATGAGACAGCATTTTTAGAGATACCAAGGGCTGTTGCAATGTCTTGCATTGAAGTCTTTTGACTAAGATCGTTCACTATTTCTCTCCGTACTATAACAATCAATTTTATCGACCAAATTGACTCCTGTCAAGTAAAAGCTTAACACAAGGATATTCATAATCACTTTAAAATCAAATCTTTTTCTAGAGCAAAATTATTTCTGATGACCTTGTTATGGGTAGATGAAATTAAACCGTCGGTTTTCCGACGGTTCAATCATCAAAATATAGCTAAGCTATTTTTTGTTTTTGTGACGATTTTTTCTAAGCTTTTTCTTGCGCTTATGGGTCGCAATTTTATGTCTTTTTCTTTTTCTACCGCAGGGCACAATAGGACTCCTTCACTAATAAGATATCTAAGCACTAATTAACGACGCTATTATGCTACTTATTGCAACCTTACGTCAAGTGGCGTTTACGGTTGTTGCAAATAAAGAGAGAGTGTAATATAAAAACAGCATGCGTGTTTTAATTTTTGGCTTTGGGGTGCTAGGGGGAGGCTATGCTGCCGCTTCCTATTTCCTCGACCGGGGAGATGAGGTTAGAATCACCGATTTACGCTCAGAGCAAGAGCTGGGTGAGCCTCTTCAACTATTAAAGAGACAAGGTGCCACTGCTATTTGCCAAACCCATCGTGAGGAAGATTTTAAGTGGGCCGATCTAGTCATAAAGAACCCCGCTGTCCCTATTGAGAGCCCCTACCTACTTTTGGCTAAAGATTCTGCAACTGATATCTCATTCCTCTTTTCTTCTCCCCTCGTTAAGGGGATAAACATCGTTATAGTGACTGGAACCAAAGGTAAAACAACGACAGTAGCCGCCACGACCCACGTCCTCAATCAAACTAAAGGGGAGACCCTTCAGCTGGGAAATATGGGTGTAAGTGGTTTTACAATCCTCGATATTCTAGAAAAAAGGGCAAAGATGGGGGAAGCAATGCCCCTCTACCTTGTTAGTGAGCTCTCTTCGTGGCAAATTCGAGACCTTTTTAAACTCTCGCCTCGTAAGTTACCCCGCTTTAAAGCCCTCCTCTTAACCTCCCTTTTCCCCGACCACCTCAACAGCTATAGCGATTACCAAGCCTATAAAGAGGATAAATGGCTCCTTTTCAAAACTGGAGCTACCCGTGTAATAGTTCCCGCTGAAATCTCCCAAGAGTTAATCAATGCCAAAGTTGACTCAATCAAGACAATTGAGAGTTTCCCTGGTTATGAGAAGCAACCTCCCCGTCTTAGGCCTGCTTGGGCTCTTTGCCGCAGTTTAGGGGTGGGCTCGCGTCAGGTAACGAGTGCCTTTGAATCTTTTACCGGCGTCCCCCACCGCCAAGAGGCGTTAGGGATGAAAGGGGATGTCTTTTTTATAAACGACTCAGCTGCGACGATTCCCGAAGCGGTCGCCTTCACCTGCAGCAATAGCCCCTTCCACTACCACCTAATTTGTGGAGGAACTGATAAAAACCTCGAAGCACAAGCGATGCTCCCCCCCCTTAAAGTGGCTCGAAGTGTCCACCTGCTGGCGGGTAGCTTTACCACTAATAAACTAATTCCCTTCTTAGAGAAGCACTCTATTGCTTATGAGGGGCCCTTTATCACAATGGAGAAGGCGGTAGAATCGGCTTACTCTAAAGCAAAGAAAGGCGAGGCGGTAATCCTCTCACCTGGGGCTAGCTCATTTGACCTTTTTAAGCACGAGTTTGATCGGGGAGAACAATTTAGAGAGGCTGTTAAGAATCTCGATTAGAGCCTCTGTAGCGTCGCATGCGCCACCTCTCAAGAATTGAATAGAAGTAGTAGAGGAGAGGCTTTAAGGGGGTATCAAACGAGGGGTGACGCACAACCTTCTCGCCGCCAAAAGAGAGCTTAAACTGGTCTAGGCCTGCCAAGTGACTTCCCCTCCCCCCCTCGCCACTTATTCCATGAAGGTCATAACTCTTAAAATTTCGGTTGCACAACTCTCTGATTGCGTAATCTTGGAGAAGGTAGGCCGGCGAAACCTTGTCAATATTTTTAGAAGTTCCAAAGAGGTAGAGGGCGCTTGAAACGCCTTTAAGGAGAACTATGCCACCCACCAACTTATCTTGATAGGCTGCACAGTAGAGCTCTGCTCTGCACTTCTCGCCACTATAGGTAAAGAACTGTTTGATGTAGCCGCTTGTACGGGGGGAGAACTCTTTCTCTACCCCTTTTTGTCGGTAGAGGCGGTACCACCCTTCAAAAGTTGCCTCATCCCCCTCCCATTTAAAGATTTCAAGCCCCCTCTCTTTACCCCGCTTAATATGGCGTTTTGCCCTTTGACGGTAGCTTTTAGAGACCTCAACATACCCTTTGGTGAGGTCTAGAATAACACTTCCTTCGGGCTGAATTGATTCTTTTAAGACCTTTACATTAGTTGGTTTTTGGGTGTTGCCAAAAGGGAGGTCGTAGCGGATAAAGACCACCCCTTTGGGGAGGAGGGGTGTCAGCTTTTCACTCAACTCTGGGTGGTAAAACCCCTCTTCAGGTCCATAAGGGAGATAGGCAATTGAGTAATTTAAGAGGAGCTTTTTGACTAGGACTAAGAGGGTACTCCTCTTAGCCCCAATTGTTATTGCAAAGGGGTAAGCTATCCAGCCGTTACCCTTTTTAACGTTAGCCCATAACCCACTTTGTAGTGGGTTGTTATTCGACTCGAGTTGCTCAAGTTGAATCGGTTCAACGGTGAGCTTCTCCATCACTCTTTAGCCCACCACTCCATCGGTGTAGCGCATTACTGTGAGGTTCCCATCGGGAGTTCCAATGGGGCGCCCCTCGATTTTCACCACTCCCCCTTCGGTATAAACGGGTAGGGAGAAGAAGAGTTCTCCCTTAACTTGGCTCCTAACTTGGGGAGGGGCAGTAAGCCCTTCGGGGAGAAGTTCGGTGCCAACGGCAAATTGGTCGGCAAAAATGACCTCACAGGTCGCATGGTTTTGATCATCTTTATCACTGGCAGCTAAGAGCATTCCCCTACTCTTTACCCCCCTAAAGTTGGCCGGTTTAAGGTTTTGAACCAACACAATATTGCGATTCAACAACTCCACTTCTTTGTAGAAGGGGACAATTGAGGAGACGATGGTGGTGTACTCCTCAGCACCGGTATCTAATTGGAGGATATAGAGTCTATCTCCATCGGGGTGGCGCTCCACCTCAGCGACTCTAGAGACTCTCAGTGTTACCTTCTCGGCAAATGTTGCTGCAACTGAATCCATTGTACTCTTCTCCTTCTCTCTTGCTGCTTGGGACCCACTGTAGCGTTCCCGCAATGTATCTATTAAATCGTCTTCCAATCGCCTAAAGAGGTAATCGGGTCTATTTATCTTCTCTATTCCAGAGTAGACTCCAATGTTTTGCCAAGTCGCCCCCTCACTGTTGAGGTAGGCTAAAAGTTGAGCTGAAGCGCGTGGAACAAAGGGTTGTAGAAGTACACCTAGGTCTCTCAGCAGGTAGATGAGGGTCCTTAAAAGAGAGCCACTTTGCCCTGGATTCTCAGTGCGGTTTTTCCACGGTTCCCCATCTTGGAACGCCTTATTGCCAACCGAAGAGAGGTAGCAGATGTGGCGTAGTGCTTCACGCAGCTCCCCCCTCTCAAAATAGAGATCAATCTCCTCTATGCGGTTGGCAATTTCCCCTTTGAGAGTCTCATCAATCTCCCCTTCGGGGACGACCCCATCGTAGAAGCGGTCGATGAAGGAGAGGGTACGGTGAACCAAGTTTGAGATGTTGCCTATCAGCTCACCATTCACCTTCTCTTGGAAATCTTTCCAAGTGAAGAGGACATCGGCCTTCTCTGGTCGGTTGTAGAAGAGGTAGAAGCGCCACATATCGGCCGGGATGCCGGTATCTTGAACATCGTTACCAAAGATCCCCATCCCTCTACTCTTAGAGAACTTCCCCCCCTCGTAATTTAAGTATTCACTTGAGGACATGTGGTGGAGCATCGTCCACGGCTCTTGGGTTGCCAAAAGGGTGGCCGGGAAGATGACGGTGTGAAAGGGGATGTTGTCTTTCCCAATAAACTGGAATAACTCCACCTCCTCACTATTTTGCCACCAATCTCGCCAATTTTCGGTGTGGTTGGCTGTAATTGAGATGTAGCCAATGGGAGCGTCAAACCAGACGTAGAACACCTTATCTTCGTACCCCTCTTTGGGGACCGGAATGCCCCACTTAAGGTCGCGGGTTATAGCTCTCTCTTTAAGGCCGTCTCTAATCCAGCTCTTGGTGGTCTGAATGGCGTTACGGGCCCAAAAACCCTCGACTGAAGCTTTATCCATCCACTCCTGCAAGAGGGGCAAGGCTTTAGGTAGGTCGATATAGAGGTGTTTAGTCCTCTTAAGTACGGGGGTGTTACCACAGATACCACACTTGGGGTTGATGAGGTCGGTGGGGTCTAAGAGGGAGCCACACTCGTCACACTGGTCACCCCGCGCCGAAAGAGAGCCACACTTGGGACACTCCCCCACTACATAGCGGTCGGCTAAGAAGCGCTGGTCATGTTCACAGTAGAGCTGCTCTATTTCGTCCTCTTTAATGTACCCATTTTCATCAACCCTCTTAAAGATTGCTTGGACTATCTCGGTTTGGAGGGGGGTGCTGGTGCGCCCAAAGTGGTCAAAGTCGATCTCAAACCAGCGGTAGATATCGCGGTGGATAACAAAATATTTGTCACACAACTCCCTGGGGGTAATCCCCTCTTGGGCCGCCTTGGTCTCACTAGCAGTCCCATACTCATCGGTTCCGCAGATGTAGAGGGTCTCATACCCCTTAGAGCGGCAAAAACGGGCAAAGCCATCGGCTGAGAGGACCTGTATCAAGTTCCCTAGGTGGGGAATATTGTTAACATAAGGGAGTGCACTAGTTATTAATCTCTTTTTCATGTTGACCACTATACTCTATAGAGGGCTCTTTTTTCAATCGTACCACCCTAATAATTACCACTTTGATTGACGCTTGGGGGCATCTAATATACATTTGAAGGGCTTTGACAAAGAGTTGAAGCCTATAAGGAGGAGCGTAAATGGATAAATCGGGTGCTTCAAAAAGAACCCCTTTTCGCCTTAGTCCAAAGTTGATACTAGCCATTATCGCAGTCGTCCTCCTCTTCGTTTTGATTTTAAGCAGTGTCTTTGTAGTCGATCAAACAGAAGAGGCGGTAATATTGCGCTTTGGAAAGTATAACCGTACAGTTGGACCAGGGTTGCAAGCCAAGTTGCCACTAGGCATAGACCGCAACTACAATATTCCTACCCGTGTCGTACAGACAATGGACTTTGGACAAAGTAGTGGACAAGATTTGAACTCAAGGTTCATGACCTACCCCACCGGATCAACCGTTGGTGAATCGGTTATGTTGACAGGTGATTTAAACATTGTCGACGTGCAGTGGATTATTCAGTACCGCATTGAGGACCCTGCCAAATGGCTCTTCAATGTCCAAGAGCGCGACAAAACTATTCGTGACATCTCACAGAGTGTAATTAACCAACTAGTGGGAGACCTCCCCATCTTGGCCATTATGTCGAGTGAAAGGACCACGATAGAGGTTGAGTCGCAAGAGCTGATGCAGAAAATCTTTGACTCGTATGAGCTGGGAATTCGCCTCTTAACCGTTAAGCTGCAAAACATCGTCCCCCCTGTGGGAGAGGTGCAAGACGCTTTTGAAGATGTCAACAAAGCAATTCAAGATATGAACCGTCTTATCAACGAAGGGAAAGAGTCGTACAACCGTGAAATTCCACGGGCTCAAGGCGAGGCTTCACAGGTTATTCAGGTGGCACAAGGGTATGCTGCTGAGCGAGTTAACAACGCCCAAGGAGATGTGGAGCGCTTTATCTCGGTCTTAGAGGCCTATAGTCTCTCAAAAGATATTACGACCCGGCGCCTCTACATCGAAACAATGGAGGAGATTCTCTCGCAAGCTGATGCCGGAACCCTCACCCTCATCGATAAGAAGTTACAAAACTTCCTCCCCATTAGTGACTTAACGGTGACTCCAGGAGGTGTAAAATGAAAAAATTGATTACAGCTTTAGTTATAGTAGTTGTCCTCTTGATAGTCTTTATCCTCTTAGGACCTTTCTTTGTCCTCCAAGAGGGGGAGCTGGCCGTAATAACTAGGTTTGGTAAAATTGTAAACACCCACTACGATGCGGGGTTGAAGATTAAAGTTCCCCTAGTCGACACTGTTGTAAAGTATCCCAAGAAGATAATGAGCTGGGATGGAGAAGCCCAAAGAATCCCCACCCGTGAGAACCAGTTTATCTGGGTCGACGCCACAGCTCGTTGGAGGATTGTCGATCCCTCCCTCTTCTACCAGTCGATTAACACCCTTCCTAACGCCTTATTGCGTCTCAACGATGTTATTAACTCAGCCACTAGAACGGTTATTAGTGAAAACTACCTCAACGATGCAGTGCGTAACACCAACCGTATCAACCAGATGCAGGTCGACGAACAAGCTCAAACAGTGGAGAGCTTAGAAGATGCTGAACAACTGAGGAACCTGACGCGCACCGAGATTCAACAAGAATCGATTAAAATCGGACGTGAAGGCCTCAGTAATAGAATCCTCGTCAGTGCCCGCGACTTCTCAAGGGAGTACGGTATTGAGGTTATCGACATTGTTATTCGCCAAATTCGCTATAGCGATGATTTAACACAGAGCGTCTACCAAAGGATGATTAAAGAGCGTAACCAGATCGCTGAAGCCTACCGCTCCTATGGAGAGGGACAACAGTCACGCTGGAGAGGAAAAACTGAGAACGATAAGAAGAGTATTATCTCCCAGGCCTACGCCACTGCTGAGCAGATTAAAGGTGTAGCTGACGCCAAGGCGACGCAGATCTACGCCGAGGCCTACGAAGAGGACCCCGAGTTCTTCGCCCTGTGGAGAACTTTAGAGTCGTACCGTAAGACAATTCAAAACCTTAATAAGGTCTTCTCGACTGAGATGGAGTACTTCGATATCTTGTATGGGCCAGCTGGTTCACGTTAACCTAGTAATTGGGGGGTCACCGCAAGGTGGCCCTCTTTTATAGGCAGTGGGGGCAAGTCCCCTTGATAGTGACCTCAACTGAGTCTATTTGGAAGCCCCCCTTGAGATCAATTGAGGGGAATAGTCCTTCATTAATATCGTAAATCTCGCCGCACTGATTACACTTAAAGTGGATGTGGGGCGTCATGCAAGCGTCGTAACGCAACTCTTTCTCTTCGATGGAGAGGGCTTGCACCAAGTTGTTTTCAACCAAAAGAGTGAGGATATTGTAGACCGTTGAGCGGGCAATCGACACACCTTCCCGCGTTAGAGCGGTGTAGATATCGTCAGCTGTTGGGTGGACTCTATTTTCTAAGAGGTAACGATAGACCTCTACCCTATGAAGCAGGGGGCGCACCCCATGTTGTAATAAAATTTCGCTCTCAGAATATTTCATGGTGCTCATGCTTAGTTTTCTAAACCAAAAGGGGTAAAAGGTCAACACATTATCTCCTCTTCTCTGTTTAGGGCGATTATATTATAGTAGTGGTCGGAGGAAGGTGTTTTGAAGGGTCAAAGTCTAATTTTAATCTCAATTATTGCCCTTCTTTTAATTGGTTGCGCGACCTCCCTTCCAACCAATAATCAGCCAAGCGCCCCCTATAAACTGATCTCAGGGACCGTTATGTACCCCAATATCGTCTACTTCCCCTCTAGGTTGCGCCTCGAGATTAACCTGATGGGGAGAAATCAAATTACTGGGGAAACTTCCTCCCTAGTGAGTCAAACAATCCTCAACCCTTTGCGCTTCCCCCTCAACTTTATCTTACGCTACGACCCCAATGAGATCGTACGCTCAGTCGACT
>DUOJ01000110.1 GCA_012838895.1 Spirochaetales bacterium | reverse complement strand
TGGCAGTTGCCCCCCCTAATAGGGTGGCATCACCAGTGAGCACTTTACTATGAGTCCCAATAACCCCCGAAACTTTCCCCACTAGGTGGTGGGCCATGGCCTGCTTTTCGGCAGTGGTTGAGGCGTGAAACTGTAAGAAGATTAAAGGAGTCTCCTCCCTCAACTTATCGACTAAGGTGGTCGCCATTAAAAATGGGTTGCTCAAATGGGTGCGGGGGAAGTCGGCATTCCCTAAGAGGGTTATGAAGGCGACTTTGTGCCCCTTTATTTCGTAGGTAGCATAACCCCTTCCGGGTGTCCCCTTGGGGTAGTTAGCCGGTCTTAATATCTTGGAGTTAGTCTTAATGTGGCCCACCATATCTTTCTTGAAGAAGGTTTTTTCTCCGGTAGTAATTAAATCTACCCCCAGCTTAAGGAGTCTTAAGGCGTGGTTCTTCCCAATCCCAAAACCTCCGGTTGTCCCCTCTCCATTGGCGACCACAAAATCGATCCCCTCTTTTGCACAGAGGGGTTTCAGCCCCTCTTTGAGGGCCAAGAGGCCACTATTACCCACAATCTCGCCTAAGAACAAAACCCTTATACTCATGGCTATACTGTAGTTGTCTTTGCAACCTTTTTCAAGTTTAGAGAATAAAAATCCCAGAGTACCTTAACTCCTCTGGGACGAAGCAGAAGTAAGTAAAATTAGGATCGCGCAGCTTCAAGGGCAGCATTGTAGTTGGGGTGGGCGGTCACCTCATCTACATACTCTAGGTAGGTTACCCTATTCTCCTCATCTAATAAGAAGAGAGCTCTCGCTAAAAGACCGATGCCTGAGAGGTAGGTGCCACTTTTTTGAGCGAAGTCTCGCTCCCTAAAATCGCTGACGGTCAAAACATTTTCAACTCCAGCGGCTCCACACCATCTAGCTTGGGCAAAGGGGAGGTCCATGGAGACCACCACTACCGAAACGTCACTAATCTTAGTTGCTTCTTCATTGAAGCGACGCACTTCAAAGTCACAAACGGGAGTGTCGAGAGAGGGGACAGCTAAAATTAACTTGCGCCCTTTAAGGTCACTCAGATTAAAGGTCGATAGGTCGTTTTTAACACCACTAAAGTTTTCTAGCTTATCCCCAAGGTGGAGAACTCTCCCTTCAAGCTCTACAGGATTACCACCAAAATTAACTTTCATAATATACCTCACTCATAACTGATATATCATTAATTTACAAAGGGATCTTCCTCTCGGCAATAAGTTGACAAAGATTAAATCTCCCTGTTATAGTCACGCTGTTAGCCCAGATGGCGGAATTGGTAGACGCGCTAGGTTCAGGTCCTAGTGGTGGTAACACTGTGCAGGTTCAAATCCTGTTCTGGGCATAGGTTTTGCGATTAATTATCAATTAGAAAAGATTTAATATGAAGAACTAGCATACGACTACACTATATAGGGTATATTAGATTGAGATTCTAAGGTCTCTGAGTAAATCCACGAACAATATGCAATTGACCTGCTCCCGTTTACAGATAGTCGGGATTTTGTAGTTGTAGACCTTGTCCGGTATGTTGAGTTGTGATTCGAACGTAACAACGGTATTACCTGTTATCTTTGCCCAAGCGATAAGCTGGATATCTACAGAATCTGCTCCTCTTGGGGATTTTCCTGTCTGATATCGTGCTTCCATGTCGAGTGCTTTCTGATTCATCTCTATTGTTATTGGCTCAACTTGGAAAGGTTGAGCTTCAATCCAATTGCAAACTGCATCAGCTTTCTTTTTTAGTTCTGTGAAGATTGGTTGCAATATTGTAATTTGTTTGGAGTTCTGTGACAGTTGGGTCCAAAGAGTTGGAAAAATATCAGAAGGATAGGTATGCCACCAAGCAGTAATGAAAATATTAGTGTCAAACCCATATAGTCTCAATCTTACGTCTCCATAAGTTCAAATAAATAATCGGGTTTTTTGAGTTCAAGGATTCTCATTGTCTGCACTAGGCTTAACTCGTTTTCGGTATAAGCTTGAAGTAATGTTTGAATAACTCTTCCATATTGCTTACGCTTCTCTTTTGGGATAATTCGTTGGGGGCCTCCAGTATTTTGTTTCCTCTTCTCTTGTATGTGTTGCCATTCATTGAAAAGTTCCTGTTCCAACGCGTCATATTGTTGTTTACCAACAATACCTAGCTGTCGAAGCCTAACCAGATATGCGTAATTACTGACATTAAACATTGTAGCTCCTGCTCGCAGATCTTTGATTGTAGTAATTGGATTGAGGTGAGCACTAGAAGGAATAAGGATGGAGCCAGCTAACATATCACACCACTTCTCTTCCATAGTGTTATCTAGCCATGTATAAACGCGAGACTTCTTTCTTAGCAAGTGTCCAAGTTCATGAAAGAGGGTAAAACTTTGTGCCATTCGTGCATCAGAATCATTGATCACGATGATGGGCAAGGTCCCGTAGTACATTGACAAGCCTCGAAAGATAGTAGGGTCGACATGCGACCATCCAAGGTATTTAGACGTAAGGAAAACCAAAATACCTTTTTCTTCTACGAGCAATCGCCATGTTTCGAATGGAGGAAATTCATTATCGGGTACTTGTAACCAAGTGCGAATATTGGTTGCAGTTTTGATTGGATCTTGGAGAATCAGTGGAGGAGAGAACGGGGCTATGGGCTGCCCAAGATCTGTTTCTAGGTCGATAACTAAAGAGCGCAATTGGTCAAGGCGTGCCATGATTGTGTTGATCTTAGCGGTAACAATGGGGTCGGCAGCTATCGGACTCTCTTTTAGCTTTCGGAATCCTGGAATAGTATTGCCATAATCATATATCTCTGGAATTTCTTCTTGAAGAAACACCCATCTAGGAACATGGTACATAGATGCCAAAAGGTCAAGTTGACGGAATGTAAGTCCCTTTTCTCCTGCTTCGACTTCCCGAATTTTTGGAATTCCAAGTTCTACACGTTCAAGGGGAATGCCAATCTGCAGTCGACAGTTTTTCAAAGTTTTATGATTAATGCCTTGTACGTAAGTAACCATTATCAAACACCTAAGTTCTTTAAGATTCTTCTATAAATATAACATGAGATTGGCAAAAAAGCACGGTATGTTAGGGACACACAAAATTATCGGCAGTTTATATTGGACAAAGGTGTGATTGCCGCTAAAAGCGACTATCATCTCCTATGCCATATCGCTAGGCTGGTCAATGAGGGGTTCTACGAGTATGGGGAGAGGCTCAGGAGAGTTCCTGTCACCATTGGAGGGACAAGTTATATTCCTCCCATTCCAGTGGAAAACGATGTAAAAGATCATATAGTTTCCCTCTCACAATTGGAAAAATCTCCTGTCGAAGTAGCTATCGATTTATGCCTCTATTGCATGAAGGCTCAACTCTTTAACGATGGAAACAAACGGGCCTCCGTGATATTCGCCAATCACTATCTCATTGGGAAAGGGGAGGGTTTGTTGGTAATTCCTGAAAGTAGAGTTGGTGAATTCAAGGCTCTGCTTATTGCCTGGTACGAAGGGAAAGATAATCTATTAATCAGGGATTTTATGATGGAAGTATGTTGGAGAGAGTTTTAATCTAGGGAACTTTTAAGCCTCTATTAAGCAGGTATATTCCCTAAAATGGCCAAGATTAAATTATAGTAGTTGAAACTTGTCTCATCCAATCGCTTCCAGTTAACTATAATCAATGAGCTTATTAACCCCTTAAGGGTATAACCCATGACAGAAAGCCTAAATTACCCCCATAAGGGTATAAATCATATGTTTAGGGTTGAAATAATAACCTATCGGGTATATTATTAAGCCATGAAGAGTTTAATAGGATCTTTTATAAAGGAGCAAAGAAGAGCTGCTGGTCTCACTCAAGTTGAGTTTGCCCTCCGTTCTGGGCTGGGACTCCGATTTGTGAGAGAGCTAGAGCAGGGTAAAGAGACGGTACGCCTTGATAAAGTAAACCAAGCTCTGTTGATGTTCAACCATACAGTTGCTCCAGTTCCTCTTGAGAAGAGAGGTGAGTGATGAGTAACCGTAAGGCGAGTGTCTATGTTAAGAAGAACTTAGCTGGAATTTTGGAAGAGACAGATTCGGGTTACTCTTTTACCTATAATAGTGACTACTTGGATAGTGAAAATCGGTTTCCAGTTAGCCTAACTATGCCACTAAGTCAGCAACGCTATGAGAGTAGAACTTTCTTCCCATTTTTTGATGGGCTTATTCCAGAGGGATGGTTGCTGGAGGTGGCCCTTAAGGCGTGGAAGCTAGACCGGAGAGACCGAATGGGGCTCCTTTTAGTCGCTTGTAAAGATAACATTGGGTATGTCAGTGTGGAGCCATTAGTATGAGATATTGTCTTAAATGTCTTGAGCCCCTTGCTAACAATGAATCACAATGGCATGTTGCCTGTGCCAAGAAGTTCTTCAACATCCCAGAGCCTCCAAAGGTTGAGTTAAGTGAGAATTTGGTCGATGCTTTGGCATTTAAGGGGAGTCTTCAAGGTGTTAATGTCACAGGGGTACAACGTAAACTTTCTCTCGGTCAAGATACTACTGATCAAAAACGACTTACTCTAGTTGATTATCCTGCTGGATATATCCTTAAAGTCCAATCTCCCGACTACAACCAACTCCCTGAGTTTGAATCAATAGCTATGCATTTGGCAGAGAAAGGACAAATTAGATGTGTTGAGCATGGGCTACTAAGATCTGAAGAGGGGAGCCTTGCTTATATAACTAAGCGCCTTGATCGCCGTTACCATAGGGGTGAGGTTGAAAAACTTTATATGGAAGACTTTTGTCAACTCTCTGGTAGACTCACTGAAGATAAGTACCGTGGTTCATATGAGCAGTGTGCCAAGGTGGTTGAGAACTATTCAGACCGCTCTCTCTTAGATCTGGCGACCCTCTTTTATCTAATACTCTTCTCTTTCGTAATAGGGAACTCTGACATGCACTTGAAAAACTTCTCCCTCTATAGCCCAGACTCAAAGAAAATAGTTTTAGCCCCTGCTTACGATATGTTACCCGTCTCCTTAATCGTAGAAGACGAAGATGAGATGGCTTTAACCCTTTTGGGGAAACGCTCCAAGCTAAAAGGTTCCGATTTTATTGAGCTGGCATCAAGGTTCTCTCTTAGCCCTAAAGTTGCCCCCCGTCTAATTAAGAGGCTCCTCTCCCTAGAGGAGACCTTCACTCAATACATTGGGCGTAGCTTCCTTGAAGAAGAGCAGAAAGGGGCGATGGTGGGTCTCATTAGAGAGCGACTTAAAAGGCTTACCTCTTGATTTTAACTCACTAGAGAAAAGAGAACTCCCGCTAGTGTAGAGAAGCCAACTACAAGGGCGACGTAGATTACTGTCTTTTTCCACCCCAACTCTTTCCCAATAACGAGCATTGAGGGGAGCGAGAGGCTAGGGCCAGCCAGAAGAAGGGCCAAAGCGGGACCACTTCCCATACCAGCTCCCATCAATCCTTCTACGATAGGAATCTCGGTAAGGGTGGCAAAATACATAAAAGCACCAGCAATTGAGGCAAAAAAGGTGGAGAAGAGGGAGTCTCCTCCAACGAGAGTGGTAACCCATTGAGAGGGAATTAGCCCTTCAAAGCCGGGGCGTCCCAAGAGGAGGCCTGCCACCAATACCCCAACAAAGAGGAGGGGAAAGATTTGGAGAGCCAAGTCGCGTGTAGCTCCTAACCAATCGCCAAAGGGTTCGCCCCTAAACCACTTAACAACAGCGTAGAGGGAGATTAAAGCAAAGAAGCCACTGAGCCAATACTTGTAGCGGTAGATAAAATCCCACCCTCGGTTAGCTCCGTTGGAGGGGGCCCAGTTGAGAAAGACAAGGAGGGCCATGAGGGAAAAGATAAGGAGGGTAACACTTTTTAAGGGGAAGCTGGTCTCACCAGAGTCTTCAAAATAGTTAACCTCACCAATACGTTCAGCCTCCTCTTTTACAAAAAGTTTTTCCATAACAAACCCAATTAAAATAGCAAAAAGGAGCGAGAAGCCTAAACGGGCTACCCCTAGCTGCCACCCAAATACTTTATAGGAGAGGATAATTGCTAAGACATTGATGGCAGGACCTGAGTAGAGGAAGGCGACTGCTGGACCTAATCCAGCTCCCCGTTTATAGATCCCCTTAAATAGGGGGAGGATGGTGCACGAGCAGACGGCTAAGATCGCACCCGAAACTGAAGCTACCGAATAGGCGACCCATTTCTTAGCCTTAGGCCCTAAATATTTAATGATTGCTTGCTGATTCAAAAAAACAACTATCGCTCCAGCAATGAAGAGGGCAGGGATAATACAAAGTAAGACGTGTTCACGCGCATAGTCGTTAAGCATAAGAAACGCCTCTTGGATACCGTTACTCACTCTAGGGAGGGAGAAGGGGACAAAGAAGGCGATGAGGAAGACAACGGCTATTGTAATTAAGGTCTTATTGGCTTTTCCCATTGTATCTACCCCTCTAAAAAGGTGGAGACTTGTTCTTTAGTTAGTACCTTTCCCGTACTAACAACTCTCCCATCTATTGCAAGAGCTGGGGTGATCATAACTCCCATCTCAACAATCTTATCAACAGCGGTTACCTTCTCTATGGTGGCATCAATAGAGAGTGAAGCAATAGCTTCCCTGACACTCTTTTCGAGCTTATTACACTTGGAACATCCGGTTCCTAATATCTGTATCTTCATAATGTTTCCATTATTGGAAACTGTGCTAGCAGTGTCAATATATTTAATTGACAAAGTTTCCAAATTTTGCAACATTTTCCATATGGAGATATTTGAAGAGAGTGCCCAACTCTTTAAAGCCCTGGGCCACCCAGTTCGCCTCGCCATGATAGAGGCTCTCAATGAGAGGTCTTGGTGTGTCTGTGAATTGGCTGAAAGTCTAGAGATTAATAAATCAGCCGCCTCAAAGCATCTTTCACTTTTAAACAGCTTAGGTGTAATAGAGATGGAGAGGGAAGGGACAAGGGTCAACTGTACCCTTAAAATGGGGTGTGTTATTCAAATGATGCACTGTGCCCTAGAGAGGGAGTAAGTAGCTCCTCATAGATTAAAAATATTTTTGTTCCCTTTTCTGAAATCGTGATATATTATGAATTTACATCCATATATGGAGGAGCAGTTATGGCTAGAAAATTGCTGCTTTGCCTCTTAGCTGCGTTCGCAGTAATCCTATTCGCAGGTTGTGATAACTCAAACAATGGTGGTGTTAACCAGATTGTCTTACACCCCAATGGTGGGGTGGGGAGTATTGAGCCAATCTCTTTTAACGTGGGAGAGGCTGTACAAATACCCTATAATGAAGATGAGATTACCCGAGAAGGCTACGATTTTATAATCTGGAACACCAAAAATGATGGCACTGGAAAAGATTATGGGCGGATGGGATATTTAGATGAGGATGAGAGGGGAACAATAAACCTCTACGCTCAGTGGTATAAACACTACGACATGGGAGACCTTGGTCCCCAAGGAGGAAGGGTCTTCTTTAGTCGAATAGCAGATCTAGACGAATACTTCACAGAATTCCCCGAATGGATCTATCTTGAAGTGGCTCCTAGCGAGTACCATATTGCAGGCCAGTGGGCCATAACTAGAGTGGACATACCCGGAACCAAACCAGATGAGGGAGCGGGGAAAGTTAACACCGAATTAATTATAGAAGTGCACGGAGAAGATTGCATAGCTTACCAATGCAAATACCCCTCTGTAGCAGGAGGAGAGGCCACCGATTGGTACCTCCCTTCCCGTTTGGAGTTGGGCTACCTTTTTAAAAATGTTTTTAAGCACTCCGGCTATGCTACATTTGAGCTCGGTTTAGAGACACCAGATTCCTTTTTATGGAGTTCTACTCAGGGGTTTATTTCTGGAGATCAATACCCTACTGGACATGCAGCGGTTTTCCGGTTTGTTGATGGGCAAGTATACAACCAAAATAACTACCAGAATAAAGAGAGTAGCTATTTTGCTAGACCAGTGAGGCAATTTTAGCCTCTATTTACCCAGATTGTACTCTTCAAGGGAACTAAAGAAAGCCTCTATGTTCTCCCATTTAGCATGTGGTGGGATATCACAACCGGAGGAGAGGACAAAGTTTTTATACCCTGCTAAGTCGTTGAGTAGAGCTAGGGTCTCTTGATGGATTGCTGAGGTACTCTCCCCGGCAAAGAGCCCGGCTGGGTCAAGGTTCCCCATACAAAGAGCATCTACGGGGGCTCCCTTCATCACCTCACGCATATCGACCGCGTTACCAAAGTGGTAGGCAGTTGCCTCTAAGGCAAAGATTTGGGGGAGCATTTTAATGACTGAACTACCACAGTTGTGGTAGATTACAGCAAACTCTTCATCCTTTAGGGCATCAATAATCTTTTTAAGGTAGGGAGAGGAGAATTCTCTCTCCATATCAGGAGAGAGGAGCCCAGCTAAAGGTTCAGCTATAAAGAGGCCATCAGCTCCAGCTTCACGGAAAGCTTTTCCATAGGTAATTAGAAATTGGGTCACTTTCTCTAACACAGTATGGACAGGTTCTGGCTCGTCGTAGCAGTGAAACATAATCTCATTAACATCAAATAGTCTACCAGCTAGGGTGAAGGGACCAGTAATGCCAGCTAATACCGGACGGTCAGTTACTACCTTTTTTGTTTTAGCAATGGCTTCAACATAAGTGCCAGTTCTCCCGGCACCCAGAGGGGGGAGGGGTAAGGCATTGGCTTCCTCTTCACTATTTACGATACTCCCTATAATAGTGGGAATTTCATCATCGCTGAAGCGCACGTTTGAACCAAAAGCTTCTGCTTCAACTGAGAGGTCCATGAAGCTCACTGCTGCAATAGAGGGTGTCTCCTTTGCAACCAGCTTGATAGCTTTAGCTTGTAGATCACTCTCTTTAACTAGTTGAGTCACTGTGATACCCAATTTTTGAACAGCTGGAAAAGAGAGGACTGGCATGGCAGACCTTTTAGTATCTCTAGCTTTTCCCCATAGGTAGGCTTCAATGTTCATCTTTGCTCCTCCAGTTTTGAGGAGTATAGCGGAAATGTTTTGCTAGTAAAAGGGGGAGCTGGCCAAAGCCAGCTCCTTATGAATTAGAGAGAGGGGGTTACCTCTTTATAGAGGTCCCAGTTATTAACTAGGGTGTCTATAATCATCTTGGAGACGATAAACCCATTCTTCATCCCGATAGCAAAAGCGCCTGAGGAGGCATCTAAGCTCTCTAGGACAGTTTGTCCCGGATAGGGTTGGTCGTAGTTGACTACATCACGAACAACAATCAGACGGTCTAATTTACCTTCGTTGAGGGCGACTACACCGAAGGCGTTGTCTTCCATCTGGGTTACCATGTAGGTGCCACCATTATAGGCAGCAGTGACAACATCGGCGTGTTGGGAAGAGGCTTTACCGTGCCAGTAGTTATCACCTGTGACGGAGACTCCCATCTGAACTGAGGGTTTCTCCGTAGCCTCTTGGGGGCCATAGTTCATCCTGTAGGTGGCAGCAGCGCGGTCGTCGAAGAGCTCCACATCTTTAGTTAACTCAAAGGCCCAGTTGGCTAACCCTTTATTGAGGGGGATATAACCAGCCCTATCATATCCAGAGGAGCGTAAAAACATAGTGGGAGAATCAGCTGGATTGTCAGATTCTTTCCAAGCGTGCCCCAGTTCAACGTCGACCAGTGCATCGGCAATAACAACATCACCTAGAGTCCCCCGTTCAGGTGCCATACCAGCACACCCACTAATAACGATATAGGTGTTGGAGAAGTCAAATCGGCCATCCCTTAGGATAGTAGTTAGTGTTGCACTTGCTTGGGCTTTCCCCATCCCAGCAATTGCACCCGCTACTCCATTGTCGTTCACGTAGAGGGTTAAGGGCATCTCGTTGAGGGTGTAGGCTGGAGCCCCATCGAGGTACTCTTCGTAGAAGTGTTGAAATTCGCCGGCAAAGTCACCTTTGTTTTCGCCAACTTCAAACATCCCCAGTACTAGAACTTTAATCTCTTGCTTTTCTGTTACGCCTTGGGCAGCGAGGGGGGAGAGAACCAAGACCAACAGAACACTGACGGCCACCATTCGCACAATCTTTCTCATGCGGATCCTCCAT
>DUOJ01000109.1 GCA_012838895.1 Spirochaetales bacterium | reverse complement strand
TCACTAGTCTATAAAAACCCCGATTTGGTTAACCATAAGCCCCCCGTTCTCACCACCCCCACCGACACCCACTGGACTGAAAACCAGGGGGACCCTAATGTAGGGGACCGCGATGCAGTTAGTCAAACTTTTGTTGTTGGAGCAAAAGGGGGTTACACAATCCTCAAGGGGTTTGATGTTTATGGACAGGCCGATTTCATCTATATCGTCAATCCGGGAAATATTTCTACCAACGACCCTATCTACGACTTCCAATTTTCTGTTGGGCTCTCTTATAAAATGTAGGGGGAAGCTGTGAAAAAATGGGGTTATTTATTCTTTTTTCTGCTAGTGGTAGGCTCCCTCCTTTGGGGAGCTAATACCCAGGAGATAATCCCCCTCTCCTCCCCTCTCTATCGCCAGATGGATCGTCTCTACATCTTAGAGGGGCACTCACGCCCCTCTAGTGCCCGTCCTTGGAGTGTAAATGAAGCCTCCCTTATCCTCTCAAGGATAGAGAATAGGTCGCCCCTCTATGAGGCGATAGAGGCAATCTTAGAGGAGAGTCTTCGCTTCAGTTTCTCTGATAATTTCCAAGCTGATGTCTCTGTTGACCTAAACATAGAGATCTATACCCACAGCAATGGGGAAGATTTTAATAGTGACCGCGATTGGGTCTACTCCTTTGAGGAGCGTAAACCACTCCTTAAACTCAACTTTGAGTTTCTTGTGGGAAATTTTTTCTACCTCTTTACCGACCTCCAGTATGGGAGGAATCGTTTTACCGACCGTGACACCCTCTTTTCGGTAGGGGGTCCTAGTGGGGCAGTTATAGGGTCTATCATCGATTCAGAGACTAAGGAGGGGAAGATAATCACCTCCTCGTGGCCCTATAGCCAAACTTTTCTAACCAATATCTTGTGGCCCACCCACGACCTCGATATGCAACTACCCAAGCGGGCAATCTTCTCGGTAGGGGGGAAGCAGTGGAACTTCAACCTCTCTCGTGATAAGACAAAGTGGGGGCACGGCAAGAGTGGAAACCTAATCGTCGATGACCACACCGACTTTCAAGAGTTTGCCAAACTCAACGTATTCACTAACATCTTTAAATACGAGTGGCTCAACCTATTTCTTGAGACCAACCCCTCTTATAGAGAGAGTCAAAGCAGTGATAGTGAGTTTAGAATCTTCATGACCCACCGCCTTGAGTTTAGGATTTTAGAGAAGGTGGCCTTCTCTATCTCCGAAAACATTATGTATCGCAACGACCTGTTGAGCCTCCAATATCTCAATCCCGCCTTTATCTACCACAACCTCAACTCGAGTACAATGTTTAATGCTATTGCCCACGCAGAAGTTGATTACACCTTCTATAAGGGGTTTAACCTCTATGGACAAACAGCTCTCGACCAAGCGACAGCTCCCAATGAACCGGCAGGGCAAGCCCCCGCCTTTGGGGTAATAGGGGGGCTCGAATACACTACAGAGCTCTGGGGAGGGTACCTCTCTTCTTCAGTTGAGTATGTCTACATCTCCCCTGCAATGTACCGGCGGAGTATGGTTGACTTCTTAATGTTTAGACGCTACCCCACCAATGTCGCCAGTAGTGGTGGTGAGTTCTACTCCCATATCGATTATATCGGGTATAAGTGGGGCGGTGACCTTCAAGCCCTCCAAGGGGAGCTAATCTATGAACACCTCAAATGGGGTGAGATTGGAGTTAGAATCTTTGGGATTCAACAGGGTGAAGTTGACTATTTCACCCCCAACAACGTGGTGACCAATACCTATGCAACAGCCCCATCAGGCACGGTTAGTGAAACTGGCATAATCTCAATTTGGGGCAAGTCAGCCACCTTCTTGAACTATCCTCCTCTAGCCACCTGGTTCCAACTCGACCTAATTGGGAGAAAGGGGGCGAAGGGAGATATCCAGTTTACCCTAGGGGCCTCTGCCAGCTTCTAATAAAACTCTATCAATGGGAAGCCTTCCCCCCACCACCTCAATGTTAATTGAAAAGGAGCGGGGGGGATTTCTTGTCCTAAGAAGAGGAAGAAAAGGGCCAACTCAGAGCGCACTTGGTCGTTAAGGTCCTCAACCAACATGTCGATAGCTAACGCCTCTCCTTCGTGCAGTTGCCCCTCCCCCTTTAAGAGGGGGGCATCAAGGGCGAAAAGGATGTCATCGGTGGGTTTAAAATAGAACTCAGCGTAATCAATGCGCCAATTGGACAAATCAACTACCCAAGGGGAGATTGCTGCAAAGGGGTCGAGAGAGAATTGGGGTTCCCCTTTAATCTCTTTGGCGACCACCTCAATCTCAGCAAAATCGGCGAGGAGATCTGGAAACCCCTTTTGTAAAGAAGCAATGGTGATGGGACCCTCTCCCCTTAGGGTCGCCTCTTCTACCTCTAGAGCCAACTCCCCTATTAGGTTTAACGAAGCCCCTTTAAGGTGCACTGTCGCCAAGTTCACTGTAGCAGCGTTGATATTAAAGGGGTCAATTTCCCCCACTATGTCTAGATTAATCTCCCCCACCCTAAGATCTTTTGTTGCTAAATTGTGGGCTTCGAGGGTTACAGTTTTTAAATAAGAGCCCCGTTTGAGAGCTAAAGCAAAGAGCTCTTGGGGGCTAACTTTGAGTGAGAGGTACTCACTAGAGAACTCCCCCTCTCTATAGTTAATATCTTCAGCTATCACTTCACCACGCTGGAGGGCGAGCGAGAGGCGACTAAAGGTGACCTCTTCTCCCACTCCCAAGACAACTAGTTTAGGGAGGCCCCAATTGGCAACCGTAATAGTTAAAACTAAGAGGACTGCGACAACTATTAAGACTATTAAGACAATTTTAGTGGCTCGCTTCATTACTAGATAATAGCACACTCCCCTTTTTAAAGTTCTCTTTTTTTATGCTATAATCCCCCTATAAAGGAGGAGTTTATGTCCATTACACACGATTACACCCTAAAAGAGCAAATAGTGAGTGAGGTTGCCAATAAGATGTTGCTAGCGGCCCGTACAGCCCCCAAGGCACGGGGCAAAGATACCCTCAGCGCAGCTGTTGTCGACAAGGAGGGGAGGAGCCAACTAGCAGAGCATATGCGCCTAATGGTTGAAGAGGGGCGTGGAGCACCTTTTTTCCTTCGCGATGCCGACAACCTCGATGTGGCCGATGGGTTGCTCCTCTTAGGGAGTTCAATCGAACCTATGGGGCTCGAGTTTTGTGGCCTTTGTGGCTTTGCCAACTGCAGTGAGAAGGAAAAGCACCCCAATCATCCCTGCGTTTTTAACACTGGAGACCTAGGAATAGCCTTAGGCTCAGCGGTGAGTGTGGCGATGGAGCATCGCCTTGACAACCGTATCATGTTCTCCATTGGGATGGCTGTAAGGGAGTTAAAACTGCTTGGTGAGGGGGTTAAGATAATCTATGCAGTGCCCCTCTCAATGAGTGGTAAAAACCCCTTCGTCGACCGTAAGCCCAAGAAATAGTTAATTCTCAACGGCCTTAAAGGTTCCGTTAGACCTCATCGTCATAATCTTTGGGGGGAAAACAACGCAACTGGGGTAGTTACTCCACTCTCCGTTTAATCGGCGGAGGAGAAGCGAGACTGTCTTAGCCCCCATCGCCTCTAGCGGTTGGGCTACGGCATGCTTGCAGAGGGTTAAAAGGGGGGCATAGCTGAGATAGTCAAAGCTGGCGAAGTTGAGCCCCTCTATCTTGTGCTCCATGGCGTAGATTGTCGCCCCCAGATGGAGTGAGTCGTTGGCAATGAAATAGGCGTTTGGAGGGTTCTTAAGGGAGAGGGCCCTCTCTAGAAGGTCTTTACCCATCTGAAGGTTCATGCCCCTATCATAGAGGATAAATTCCTCTTCAATCTCTAGTCCAAACTCCTCCATTGCCGAGCGGAACCCCTCAAGACGTTCTTTGGCTGTGTAACAGGTGGGAGCTCCTCCTAAATAGCCGATGCGATCAAACCCCTCATTCTTAAGGACTTTAACCATCTCTCGCACCCCAAAGCGGTTGTCGGTTAAGACGGTGTCGCTGTTAACTCCTTCAAGTTTACGGTCTAAAATCACCATGGGGGTGTTGGCTAATGCTTTGCTATTGAAATGGTCTCCCTCAAGCCCCACCGGAATTACAATTAGCCCATCAACGTTGCGCTCAATGAAGAGTTGGAGGTTCTTTTTCTCATCAGCTAAAGAGTCGTTACTCGTGGCGATAATAACCGAGTACCCCTTCTTGGTTAAGAGTTGCTCAATAACAACAAGCGCATCTAAAAAGAAAGTGTTGCGAATTTCGGGTGCAATAATCCCGATTGTCTTTGTTTTACGAATTTTGAGAGAACGGGCCACCGCATTACGATTGTAACCCAACTCCTCCATCGCCTTAAGGACGCGCTCCTTTGTCGCTGGAGTAACTATGCAATTCTCATTTAAAACCCTTGATACCGTTGCGATTGAGACACCTGCCGCTAGCGCCACCTCTTTGATAGTAACTGTCTCTCCCCTCTCTCTCATCTTTAACCCTTAAAATAGGGGTCCGCATGCAGACCCCTATTGCTTAAATTCGAATCTACCAACGATTAGTCGTAGAGTAGTCCCTTAATGTCAGGATCGTCCATATTGGAGTAATCCCAGAATTTGGCACCGGTGTCAATGTCACCGACAGGCTCACCCTTGTAGGCTTTGTAGGAGAGCTCTACAGCTCTGTAGCCAATCATGTAGGGGTCCTGCGTGACAGATCCGAGGAAGTACTTGGCGCGGACAGCTCTCTTCTGTTGCTCACCAGCGTCGTATCCAACAGCCACAATATTACGATAGTTGGGATTGCTCTTCAAGGTCGCACCATCATCGGTGGCAGCTAAGAGCCCCTTAACAGTCGCTTCGTTTGAACAGAAGATACCTAAGATATTGTCACTAACAGCTCTGTTCAAGATTGCTTGGGCAGAGTTAGTTGCATCAGTAGCGGCTGCTGAAGCAGGTACCACCATCTCGATAAAGACCTTTCTCCCCTTGGTTGGGCTATCAGCAGCAATGTAGGCGACGTTACCAACTACGGCGATATCATCAAAGCCGAGTGAGGTATTGTCAACAATCAACTTAACCATCGTGTCGCGGAACCCTTTACCACGGCTTAAGAGAGACTCTCCTGAGGCGTCTTGGTTCATGACAACGATTCTGACAGGCTTAGCAACAGTTGCAGCGCTTATTTTGTCTTTAATCACTGCAAACATCTTCTCAGCAGCCATTCCGGCGGCAGCATAGTTGTTGGTCGAAGCGTTAGCCCAAATTGATCCAGCTGGTGCCTCAGGTAC
>DUOJ01000013.1 GCA_012838895.1 Spirochaetales bacterium | reverse complement strand
GGCTAAAGAGGTTGGAGGTGTTCCACAGCAACTTAACACCCGTTGCATCTTGAAGTTTCTTCAAAAGGGCCCCAATTTCGTGGTAGTTCTTCTCATACTCAGCGGCACTGTTCCCCTCCGGGGAGGCATCAGTATCGTGGAAGCAGTAGTAGGGGACTCCCAGCTTAGTAAAGAACTCGAAGGCGGCCTCTGCTTTATTCTTAGCAGCCTCCATCTCACTCCCTTTGTTCCAAGGGAAAACGAGGGTGGGCTTGCCAAAAGGGTCACCACCGTCAGCACAGAATGAGTGCCAATAGGCGACTGAGAAGCGAAGGTGCTCCTCCATTGTCTTGCCTGCTAAAACCTTTTTAGGGTCGTAAAACTTAAATGAGAGGGGGTTGTCCGACTTGGGCCCCTCATATTTAATTTTTCCAATCCCTTTGAAATACTCTTGGTTTCCAATAAAAACGTTACTCATAACGTCCTCCTTGCATAGTAGTTAGCTGAAGATCTCTTCGACAGCAGAAACATATGTTAGATAATTTTGGTATGCCTTAGCATACTCTTTAACATTCTCTTCAATGGGTAGACACGCCGATTCACGCTCTAGCTCAACGTGCTCAGCTACAATGTCAGCGATTGAGGCCGTCTCTCCTAAAAGACACCAGTAGGCTTGGAGGGCTCCCCCAAAAGCAGCCGCCTCCCCAATCTTGGGAACTACTACCGGTAAGTTACAAACATCAGCTACCATCTGGCGCCAAACAGGGGACTTAGCTCCGCCGCCAATCAGTCTAATCTCTCGCGCTTCATAGCCCAATGCATCAAAGGCATCTAAGCCTAGCTTAAGGCCGTAGATGGCCGACTCTAAAGCTGCCCGGCTAATATTCTTCTCACTCATGTTGGTTAAGTCAAAGCCCATTAAACACCCTTTACCACGGGGGTAGTTGGGGGTCCTCTCACCGTTGAAGTAGGGGAGCATCACCACCCCTTCACACCCAATGGGAGCTTCACTGGCATAGGCATCAAACTCTTTAACTCCCTTTTCAAAGAGCTCCCTAGTCACCTCACTCGCTACGGTACAGTTCATAGTACAAAGGAGGGGGAGCCAGTTCCCGGTAGAGGAGCAGAAGGCCGCTAGAAGCCCCTGTGGGTCGATAATGGGTTTATCAGAGGCACCAAAGATGGTCCCTGAAGTTCCTAAACTCATGGTGAGGGTTCCATCACTGACCGTTCCTGTCCCGATAGCCCCCATCATGTTATCACCGCCTCCGCTGGAGACGACAATTCCCTCTTTGAGGCCTAAACTGGAGGCAACACTTCCTAATAAATAACCACTGGGCATATGGGCCTCAATTAAAGCTGGGAGGGCTTTCAATAGGTTACTATCGATACAGTCAATTAACCGTTTACTCCAAGTGCGGCTCTTTATATCTAACAAAGCGGTTCCCGAGGCATCCCCATACTCCATCACAGCCTCCCCTGTTAGCCAGTAGTTGATATAGTCGTGGGGGAGGAGTACATGAGCCATCTTGGCATATTTATCAGGGTGGTTATTTTTAAACCAGAGGATTTTACTGGCAGTATAACCGGGGAGGATTAAGTTTCCTTCATTGTTTAGAAGTGCATCTGTGCCACCAGCACACGCGGTTAGAGCGTCACACTCTCCAGCGGTAGAGGTATCGTTCCAAAGCTTAACGGTATGGAGAACATGGCCCTCTTTATCGACAGGGACAAAGCCGTGTTGCTGGCCAGAGACCCCAATAGCTTCAACTTTTTCTCTAATAGCTATATCAATCTCGTTAAAACAGCTAGTAATAGCGTCGGTCCACCAAACAGCCTCCTGCTCACGTGATCCGTCTCCTCGGGAGATTAATTGGTGGGGGGCACTGGCACTAGCCAATATTGTTTTACTCTGGGTGTCGTAGCATATAACCTTGGTACTTTGCGTCCCTACATCTATTCCTGCAACAATTGCCATTTGAGGCCTCCTACACTTAGATAGTCTATCTTAAATATC
>DUOJ01000108.1 GCA_012838895.1 Spirochaetales bacterium | reverse complement strand
TTCTTCCCCTCGAGGCGCTTACTTGTGCGTCTCTCCCTCTTCATCTCAATAGCTAGGTCGATTAAATAGTCGATCTCTTCTTTGGTGTAGTCGCTAAGGGTTAGTAAGCTTCTCCCTTTAAGTTGTTCCATCTTTTCTCTCCTCTTTAGCCTTAAGAAGCACTCTAAGTTGCAATTTAAGTAAAAGACTCGACCTTTTAAGTGAAAGTTGGAGCGCCCCTTGAGGTGCTCCAACTTATTATTATGGTCAAGATTGCATTTAATTACACGGCAATGATGCCGTTAGGGTCCTAGAAGACAACAACCACCTCCCCATTGGGGTAGTTTTCACTGACATAGTTTTTAATCTTCTGGCTCTGGAGCGCTTTAACAAGGGCCACAATATTGGCGTCCCTCTCGTGTCCCTCCCTAACAGCAATCACGTTGACGTAGGGGGAGTCGGCTCCCTCAATAACTAATCCATCTTTGTTGGCCTTCAAGCCGGCTGGAATAGCGTAGTTTCCATTAATAACAGCGCCATCAACATCACCTAAGACCCTCGGTAGTGAAGCAGCTTCAATCTCTTTGAACTTGAGTCCTTTGGGGTTTGATGCGATATCGAGGGGGGTTGCGGTAATCCCTACCCCAGCTTTGAGCTCAATCAAACCGGCACTTTCGAGGAGCAGGAGGGCCCTTCCACCGTTAGTGGGGTCGTTAGGAATTGCAATTGTTGCCCCGGCAGGGAGAGATGATAGAGCATTAACCTTACGTGAGTAGAGGGCAATTGGCTCAATGTGGATTCCTCCGGCATTAGCTAGGTGGTATCCTTGCTCTGCGTTAAACGACTCAAGGTAGGGGATGTGTTGGAAGAAGTTGGCATCAATTTGGCCATCTTCTAAAGCTTTATTGGGAGTTACATAATCGGTAAACTCAACCACTTTAAGGGTGATCCCCTCTTTGGCTAAATCGTCAACAATCAGATTTAAGAATGTGGCATGGGGTTCGGGAGTTGCCCCGACGGTGAGGACGTTGGCACTCTCTTTGGCTCCAGCAGCAAATAGGCTGCCTGTTATTAAAAGTGTAATTAAAAGTATCGAACTAATTTTTTTCATAAACTCTCTCCTCCTGAGGATAAGGGTATTTAATATTTATCTTCTCGCCATCATGCGAGCGCTAATTTTATTTCCAACCAATTGGACCACCTCGACCAAGACCAAAATTACAACAACTGATGCCAACATTACATCAGGTCTGAAGCGTTGGTAGCCGTAACGGATCGCTAAGTCCCCTAAACCACCTCCTCCAATGGCACCCGCCATAGCCGAGTAGCCAATCAAGTTGATGATTGTGAGGGTGACTCCAGAGACTAGGGCTGGCATAGCCTCGGGAATCAGCACTTTCTTTATTATTTGGAAGGTGGTTGATCCCATGGAGCGGGCGGCTTGAATAACCCCCGGACTCACCTCCTTAATTGCCGTTTCAATGATGCGGGCCACAAAGGGGGCCGCTGCAATTGAAAGCGGAACGATCGTCGCTTTGGTTCCTATACTAGTGCCCACTATAATTCGAGAGAGTGGGAAAAGTAAGATCATTAAGATAATAAAGGGGAAGGAGCGCAGTACGTTAACAATCCTCCCCAAGATATTATTCAACACAGGTTTGGGGACTATCCCCCCTTGAGCCTCAGGTGCTGTTACACAGAGCAAAATTCCAATGGGGAGTCCTAAAATTAGGGAGAAAAGGGTGGAGGCAAAAACCATAATGAGGGACTCAGCTGTTGCTCTCCAAACTAAAGTAAAGAGTGTACCCATCACTTCGCCTCCTCTTCAACAACAATGCCAGCTTCTAGAAGGGACTCAATGGCCTTTTTAACTTCACCACTCTCCCCTATTATGTCGCAAATTAGGGTACCAACCTCTTCTCCTTTAACTTGCTGCACTCCACCGGCGCGGATGTTGAACTCTACATCGTACCTCTTTTGGATACGACTAAGGACCGGCTCTCCGGTCGATTCGCCTCTGAAGCGTAAAGTGTAGCGTCCCCCCTCCTTAGACCAGCGCACTATGTCGCTCTTCGTATCCTTTACAGGGGTAAGGTGGGCTAGAAAGTCTTTCGTGGTACTCGAGTTTGGACGGGCAAAGACATCAATCACTTTCCCCTCCTCTACAACACTCCCATCTTCTAAAACAGCAACATATTCACAAGCGTCTCTGACAACCTCCATCTGGTGGGTAATCATAACGACTAGAAGGTTCATCTTTTTTTGAAGGTCGCCAATGAGGGTTAAGATGGAACGGGTTGTCTGGGGATCGAGGGCACTAGTAGCCTCATCACAAAAGAGGATATCGGGGTTATTGGCTAAAGAGCGGGCAATAGCGACTCTCTGCATCTGCCCCCCCGAAAGGGTGCTGATAGGAGCCTTCCCCCGTCCAGATAATCCCACCAAGTCGAGAAGCTCTTCAACTCTCCGATTTATCGCCTCTTTGGGCATCCCTACTATCTCGAGGGGGTAGGCAATATTTTGGGCAGCGTTACGGGAGGAGAAGAGGTTGAAGTTTTGGAAGATCATCCCAACTTTGCGACGTTGTTGTATTAGAGCCTCTTTAGCGAGATTATCGACCCGTTTATTGTCGTAGTAGATCTCGCCGCTATCAGGGGCCTCTAAGAGGCTAATGAGGCGTACTAGGGTAGATTTTCCCGCTCCGCTCTTTCCAATGATTCCGTAGACAGTGTTGGCAGGGATATCGAGGGTGATATCATTCACAGCATGCAGAGAGCCATAAGCACGATTTAGTGATTTAAGAGAAATCTGCATCCAAACTACCCCTTTTTTGACGAATGTATCACATAATAGAAGAATTG
>DUOJ01000107.1 GCA_012838895.1 Spirochaetales bacterium | reverse complement strand
TTTTCTGGTACAATTTGTTCACCACAACAAAACCAAGAAAAGGAAGTCCTTTCATGAATTATCATACCGTACCCTCAGTCCTGCTTCAACCCCTGCTTTTCTCACATGATGAGCTTTCCAACCATTTCTTTCGTAAACCTTCTGAGCGTGAGCTTGAGTCACTCTCTTACCTTCGCATCCTTAGGGGCTTGCTCGCTGCTGAGGAGCTACGGTTATTATCTTTGAGTAATCGCCTAGGCAGAACTGGCTATCCTTTACTGTCGATTCTTTCAATCATGGTTCTCAAGTTGCTGTATCAACAGTTGACGGTTAGACAAACTTTGCAGCTGCTTCAAGAAAACGAAAATTTACGGATGATCGTAGAGATAGATTCGGTACCCAGCGAGGCTACGATGTCTAGACTCTCAAGACAGGTTGAACAGATTGTTGACCCACAGATGCTGCATGAGAGAATTATGGGTTTATACCAAGAGACCACTGGTCGCGTAATAGGCCACCTAAGCATCGACAGTACAGTTATCGAGGCGAGAGAGAAGCCCATTAAGGTAGCTCAGCAACAAAAGGAGCCCAAGAAGCGCGGCCCGAAGAAAAAAGGATCGCCCGAGGAGGCCGAATACCGAGCCAAAAAGGTCCAAGAGACACAACAATTAGCCCAATACTTGGTTGAATCACCTGAAGTATCTATCTCAGAGCTTGAGAAGCGATGTTCGCTTACGGCTAAACAGAACTCCCAGGGGCGAAGGCAATGGTTCATCGGTTATAAAGCCCATATGGCCTGTGATGATTTTGGAGTACCGGTTGCCTTTGCTGTTACTGGAGCCTGCGTACATGATACCCAGGCAGCCATACCGTTGATGAAATTAACGCAGAAAAACTTCGATTTCCTCTATGCCTTAATGGATAAGGGATATGTGAGCACTGACATCTAGTCATACGTACAGATGATTGGCAGAAGGGCAATTATTGCCCAGCGCTCTTACCGGGGGCATCCTCCCCCACAGATGGATCCTCCCACAGCCCTGCGCTACGATATCTCTTTGGCAATCCTATTGATTACCATTAAAAAAGTGCTAACGGTGATCTCTACTGTACCAAAACAGAGGCGTAAGGCAGCTTAAAAAAAACAGGATATCATCACAAAAAATACACCTACTGCAAAGGGAGGTGGGACAGCTGTGTCCCTATGATTGGCAAAACTGTCCGAATTAATCTAAATCACCATCGGATTTCTTGAGTGAATAGAAGTGGCTGGTCGCAGAAGTAATAACGTATGATTATGCGACGCTCCACGCATATTTATAAGGCAATGGCAGAGTTTTGAAAGTTCTTCCTAAATTAAAAAAATATACTATAACTGGTGCAAGCCAAGACGGTGGGACATTTAGGATAAAGGGTTCAGGGACTTTAAAACTTATAAATCACTACATAACAGTTGGTGAGAGTGCCACCTTTATCCTTGATAATATAAGCACGTTAGAGTTAGAGGATAATACTGCAATAACAGTTGAAAATGGTGGAATACTTGAAGTTCCTCTTAATAAAACTCTAAAATCCACAAAAGGCACAGAAGATATAACTGTCAAAGATGGAGGGAGGATTAAGAATAAAGGAACTATTTCCATCAGTAGTGGTAGAAAGTTGGTTTTAGAAAAGGGAGCAATAACATGTGGAAATAGACCTAGTGGAACAATTGAAGGTACTTGGACCTCGGGTTCGTGTGATTAACCTTCCTATAGGAAATTCGAGTTGGCTGGCTGGGGCTTCATGGTGGCCCCCAGCTTTTCTGTCTAGTAGACTCTGGGGTGCTTGCCCAGAGACGCTCACAAAACACCATATGAATGTCTCAATTCCATGCTGGAAGAGAGCTCTCCCTTGTCAAAACAAATGGAGTTGACTATC
>DUOJ01000106.1 GCA_012838895.1 Spirochaetales bacterium | reverse complement strand
GTGTGTCGTGCAAACTCAAAAGATGGGAATCCTCTCTTTGAGGCGATGAGCCAATGGTTAGTGGTCGACACAGAGACGCAACGCCCCCTGCGAAATGAGCAGATAAGCAACAGTTTTGATCAAGTCGATAAGGCTTTCTATAAAGACCCTGAATTGGGGCCACGCCACAATGGGGAGAGGGAGGACCTTCCCCTCCTCTACACCTACACCCCCAAAATTGTCTACAGCGATGTTGACTTGAATCACCATGTCAACAATGTGGTCTACCTAGAGTGGATGCTTGAATCACTCCCTTTCACCTTCCGTGACAACTACCTGGCAACTGTTGTCGATATCAGCTACCGGGCGCAAGCCTTTAGAGATGATGAAGTAACGGTTACGACAAGGGGGAGGATTGGTGACAAGGGGGCCTCCCTCTTCCACTCCATTGAGAGTAGCGAGGGGATAATCATAGCGACAGCAGAAAGTGAGTGGCGCGCGAAAGCTCAATAGTGGGGTGGTCGCTCTTGCCCAATCTCAAAGGTGGCCTCAGCCAGTTGGGCGACCTTAGCCTCCATAATCTCCCGATGCCCTTTAAGGAGCTCTATCTCACGCCCTTGGCTCACAACTAACTCGTTCAGCGTAAGGACCATCTCTTCCAAATAGGCCAGTTTTGTCTCTATTTTTATAATACTCTCTTGCATATCCCCATACTACTAAGAGATGAGGGGCGGGGCAACTATAAACCTTGCCCCTCCCCCTTTTTGTGGTATACTAAAACAGTTGTTGCAAAATGGTGCAAATAGAGGTTTAAGATGAAAGGTGAACGTATTGCCCAGCTAGATCTTCTCTTACACTCCCACCCGGGGGGGTTAAGTCGAGCCGAAATCGCCCGTAAATTGGGGGTCCACCGCTCAACTATCAGTCGTTATGTGACCGAGTTGAAGCAGTATATCGACATCTATGAAGATGAGAACAATCTGATAAAAATAAGACCCAAAGAGGGGGAAGATAATATCTCCCTTAGTATCTACGAGTCGTTAGCCTTCAACCTCTCAGCTGAGATTTTAACCAACAACACCGAGTTCCAAAACCCCCATCTCGCCTCCGGGCTTAGAAAGATTGCCCTCAATATGCGCTCCTATGCCCCTAAAATTGCCGAGAATATAATCTCACTGGCCGAGACAATCGACCGTGAGGTGCTCCAGAAGCGGGAGAAGATGGGCCAATTCAACTCCATCTTAGAGGCTCTAATCGACAGCTGGGTGACCGGAAAGATTGTTAGAATTCAACACATTGTCGATGGAGAGGAGAATGAGACCGACTTTGCCCCCTACTTCATCGGCTTTAGAGAAGAGGAGAGTGGTCGTAATCCCATCAGTGTTACAGGTCGCCTCAGACACACCTCAGCTATTACTACGATAGATATCAGCACTATAACTTCAGCCACCATCTTAGATGAGATCTACACCATCCCCGACAACTTAAAGCCATTTCACCGACAACAACTCGATGACCATTATGATAGTATCGATTTTATTCCGCTGGTGTTACGTCTCAAAGAGAAATCAGCTCTCAACTCGTTGCGCTCTCTCAACCACACCCCACCCCGCTTTGAGAAGGGGGAAGAGGGGGAGTTAATCTGTCGCATGGAGGCTGAAAACTCAATTGAGTTGATCTTAAGGATTATCCAAAGTGGCCCTGCAATAGAGATCTTAGAGCCCCTTTCCTTTAAAAAGAAGTTCTTAAAGCTCCTTAAAACAATCCTAGCAATCTACAATGAGTGACCGTTTTTAATTGCATTTTTTAAGTTGCCACTGTATCCTGTTGTCAAGAAATAGTGATGGAGGAAATGATGAAAAGGTATATTTGTGATTTATGTGGTTATGTATATGACCCCGCAGAGGGCGATCCTGATAACGGCGTCCAGCCAGGAACCTCATTTGAAGATGTCCCTGAAGATTGGGTGTGCCCCCTTTGTGGCGCTCCCAAAGAGGACTTCTCACCCGAAGACTAATAGATACTTCTTCTTAAATAGAGGACCGCAATGCGGTCCTTTCTTTACACCAAAAAACAGCCAAGTTGCCGAATGAAATACGGCCATTCTTAGGAATAAAAATCGGCCAATCTGCGGAATTGCTGATACACTTCTTAAAGATAAATTGGAAGCTACCGGAGCGGTGCTTATCCAAGGTCCCAAATGGTGTGGGAAAACTACTACAGCTTTACAGTTTGCAAATAGTTGTATCTTCCTGCAGGACCCACAGGTAGGACGCCAAGCGTTGTTGGCAGCCGATGTTAACCCCTCTCTCCTCTTGGAAGGCGATAACCCCAGATTGATTGACGAGTGGCAACTGGCCCCCCAGCTGTGGGATGCTGTACGCCATGAAGTTGATATGCGGAATATGTTTGGCCAATTCATTTTGACTGGATCAACAACCCCTTTAGATAACATGGCTCACAGACACTCCGGAACGGGGAGAATCTCTAAGCTATTGATGCGCCCTATGACCCTTATGGAGTCGGGCGATTCGTCAGCACAAGTTTCTCTTAAAGCGCTCTTCCAAGGCGAGAAGAACATACAAGCGGTAAGTAAAGCCTCTCTTGAAGATATTGCCTTTCTAATTTGTAGAGGGGGTTGGCCAAAGGCAGTTGGATTACCTGAGAAAATTGCTTTGCAGCAAGCTATCAATTATGTCGACTCAACCATAGACGTAGCGTACGATGGCGTTCAGCGTAACCCAGAACGGGTTAGAAGCCTATTAAGGAGCTATGCCCGTTTCACTGCAACTGACGCCAAAATTAGCCGCATTCACCAAGATATTGTAGCCAACGATACACCCATCAGCTACTACTCTACTGCCAGTTACATCAATGCCTTAAAGCAACTCTTTGTGATTGAAGATTTGCCAGCTTGGAGTCCTAAACTACGCTCAAAGAGCGCTATTAGGAGT
>DUOJ01000105.1 GCA_012838895.1 Spirochaetales bacterium | reverse complement strand
GAGAGTTTAACAAAAATACAAAGATGTGTCTATTAGGAACAGAATGTTTTCTTAGTAACACAAATTGGGCTATAAAAAGGTTTGTATTAACTTTCTGTTATTATTGAACATTTTCTACATATATTGTAACGTAGTCTTTATCTTATTAACAAGGAGCTGCCATGCTGAGGGTGATACTCAATGGGTGTAGCGGAAGGATGGGGAAAGTTCTCACTACCCAAATTAAAACAATCGAGGGGATGGAGATTGTCGCCGGCATCGATTTAAATGAGAGTCCCAGAGATTATCCAATCTATAAATCGCTCCAAGAGTCTCCCGTTAAAGGGGAAGTGATGATCGATTTCTCGAGTAGCACCTCCCTAAAGAGTTACCTTCCCGTTGCCATAGAGCGGGGTCTTGCCCTAGTTGTGGCCACTACCGGACTAGACTCAGAAGATGAAGAACTCCTTAAAGAGGCCTCCAACTCAATTCCCATCTTTAGGTCTCAAAATATGTCACTTGGAATTAACTTAGTTCAAGAGCTATTACAGAGTGCCACTAAGGTCTTAGGGGAGCGCTACGATGTTGAGATAATTGAGAAACACCACCGCTATAAAAAAGACTCCCCCAGTGGGACAGCGCTGATGCTGGCTGAATCGATTAATGCGGTGAGAACCCATCCCCTCACCTATGTTTATGGACGGGTGGGCAACGAAACTTTGAGAAAAAAAGAAGAGTTGGGAATCCACTCCCTAAGGGGGGGGACCTATGCTGGGGAACACGAAATCTCTTTCTCGGGAGAGGATGAGGTGATAGCTATAACCCACCAATCTTATTCACGACAAGTCTTTGCCAACGGAGCAATTGCCGCAGCTCACTACATTGTGCGTCAAAAGAGGGGACTCTACTCGATGCACGACATGATATTAGAGAGCAGTGCCGTCACCACCATCTACACCGAACACAGCGAGGTCTTAATCTCCCTCGATAATATGAGTCGTGAGATGGAGAAAATAAGTGACCTCTACGGCTTTTTGGCGGCTAACGATATCTTCATCGATATGATTAGCCATACCGGAGCAACTAATGGGAATATAGCCCTTTCGTTTACCATCAAAGAGAGGGATCGCCTCAAGGCAGAAGCCCTTTTAGGGAAGTTCCTTGAACCGCTCCCTGGAGCTATCTTAGTGATTGAGAAAGGTGTTTCGAAAATCACCGTTGAGGGGCCTGGAATGGAATACCAATCGGGAGTTGCCTCGCGCCTCTTTGCCGCCATGGCGAAAGCTAAAATACCTATCTTAGCAGTCACCACCAGTGAGCGTAAAATTGCCTATATAACCCCTGAGGCGGTTGTTGAACGGGCTGTTGCCATTATTAAAGAGGAGTTTAATATCTAAGAGATTACCTCTTCTTTTTTCTATCGCGCTCACGGTTGCGTCGCTCACTTGCAGCGAGAAGTTCTCCTAGGGTTGTCCCTCCCGAGTCTGTGGGGGCCTCTTTCCGTTTAGGCTCCTCTCTTTGGGGTATGTAGCGTGATGGGCTCACCACCTTAATTTTAGTGGTACTAACCTCCTTAGGGAGAGAGACCTTTTCACTCTCCCTCTTTTTAACAACCACTACCCTCTTCCCCCCTGCAGAATAAGAAGCTGGTGTGGCTTGGAGTGTCTTGGTGGCTTTCACCACCTCTTTGACTAAAACCTCTTCATAGCCACATGAGAGGCGCTGACAGATGAAGTGGACCTCATTAAACTCATCAACGACCCGCTGCATTCCAGCAGAGCAGTAGGGACACACCTTGCCATCAGCGAAGGTGGGGCTGTATTGCTCTTTACTCTCACTTATCTTCTTCACCAACTTCTGGGTACTCTCTTTGATATCATCAATAAAGCGTTGGGGCTCCTCCTCCCCTTCAGCAATCTTGCCTAGTCTCTCTTCCCATTTAGCGGTCAAAACCGGAGAGCAGAGAGCATCGGGAGCGAGGCGAAT
>DUOJ01000104.1 GCA_012838895.1 Spirochaetales bacterium | reverse complement strand
GTTCATACCAAAGGAGCGATGCAAGGGAGGCTCTTTATCCAATTCATTGCTTTAATTTTACTCACTGAATTGAAACAGATGATTAAAGAGAACCAAAGTGAGCTCTCTAAGTATGGCAGTAACCACCACCAGATTCTAAAGCGAGTTGCCTCTTATTCTCGAGTTAAGTTCAAGGGTAAGTATAAAGATATATTCTCCACCCCCACTAAGGCCCAAGAGACAATCTTCGCTGCCTTTGACATCAATATCTCCCAAAATCAATGACCATGCTTAAGGTTGGGCGAAATTTTGGGGTTGAAAGAGCTGACAAGGTCGGGGCTATACGTGACAACTATCGCCACTTTACTCTGGGATATAGACACAAATCTGCCTTTCAGCTATAGTGGGACCTACCATTTGGGGGCGGTTAACTCAGCGGGAGAGTGCCACGTTGACATCGTGGAAGTCGTTGGTTCAAATCCAATACTGCCCAGAGGGGGACAGCTAATCGGCTGTCCCCTTTCTACTATTTATACAATTACCTTTCTGATATTACCAGAGTTCGTCACGACTTCAGAGTTAAAACAAATAATATAAAAAAATATTTTTCTCAGTTTCGTTAACTTTACACACTAGAAATTACCATGGGGAGAATGGTGAGCATTTTTTACTACATAGGTTAACTAGTTCACCTTAAGTGGCTGTTTTACGTAAATTTAACTTTACTTTCACAAAATATCGGGTTAATATCCAATTATAGAGGGGGATTATGGTGAACAAGATAACCATTGATGACGTTGCTAAACACGCTGGTGTCTCTAAAACTTCAGTTAGTTATGTCCTTTCTGGAAAGAAAAAGTTGAGTGCTGAAGTCGAAAGAAGAATCTTGGAAGCCGTCGAAACACTAGGCTACACTCCTCCCAAGATGGTATCTCGCCTGAATACAAAAACCCCCAAAACTATTAACTTCTGCCTCCCCTTAGAGAAGGGGACGATTAGTAACGACCCCTACTACATCCCCCTAATTGAAGGGGCTATGGATTACGCTTTTAGCTGTGGCTACCATTTGTGCATTACCCGTATAACACAAGGCGATGAGAAGGCTAAGAAGATGTTCCTAGACTCGTTGCAATTTGTTAAAGGGGTTATTTTATGCAACCTTCACAAAGATGTTAACTACGAGCAAATCTTAGTTGAAAAAAACATCCCCTATGTTGCCAATGGCACTCCCGACACTATCAACACTAAGTATTATGTCGATGCCGACATTGAGGGGGCTGGCTACCAAGCCGCTTCACTCCTCCTTAAAAAGGGGCACACAAACATTTTTTATATCAACTTAGATGAAGATCTAATTCAAAGTCATCACCGCTTGAGTGGCTTCAAACTGGCCCATAAAGAGTTTGGGGTCCCCTGGAAAGATGAAAACCATGCCTATTGTAATGTTAGCCTTGAAGATTCTACTCAACTGATGGATGGGATTCTGTCTAGAAAAAACAGTCAGCTATCAGCTGTGGTTACATCCAATGAAATCCAAGCGTGGGGGACAATCAAGGCTCTCCAGAAAAAGAAGATACAAATACCTCAGCAGGTCGCTGTAGTGAGTATGGGAGGCAGTTCTTTGTCAGTTTTAGGGTTCCCAAATATTACAACAATTGATTTTGACCCCATTAGAATTGGAACAGAATCGGCCAGGATGTTAATTGAGGTAATAGAACGGAAACGGATAAGACCTTCTCATATAATTGTACCAGGCAAACTTATAGAGCGGGAATCATCTTAATAATTAAGAAGAGATAAAATTTAAGAAAACTCAAAGGAGGAGTTTATGAAAATTAAAAAAGGAAGAATTTTGATACTAATAGTCATCCTATTAAGTGTCACCCTCACTGGACAAATTTTTGCTCAGGGTCAAAAAACTCAAAAAGATGGGCCTATTACCCTAACAGTATGGAACTTTAAATATGCTGAGGAAATTGCTGGTAAAGCCTTTCAAGAAATGGATAAATTATTCATGGAGCAAAACCCAGGAGTAATCATTGACCACCAAGCTCAACCAGAAAGCAATTATTACCAGATGTTGCTCTCGGCATTCTCCGCTAAAAGTAATCTCGATGTGTTTTTGACACACACCGACCAAAGAGCCTGGGGAATCTCTGAATCTTTCCAAGTATTAGATGCTGATATTGCAGATGTCATAGACACCTATTCGGCAACAGCCCTTCAAGCATGTTCTGAGACAAATTCGGCGACCTCCAATATTAAGATTCTCCCCCTGACGGCTCAGGGAGTGGGTTTCTACTACAACAAAGATAATTTCAGAAAAGCTGGCCTTGACCCCGAAAAAGCACCTGCTGATTGGGATTCATTTTTAGCCGCCTGTACTAAGCTTAAGAGTGCTGGCATTGCTCCGATTATTTTGGGAAACCAAGGTAGTCCCTTTGGGATAGACTTCATCTATCGCGTTATACTTGGAACACTATTAAGTGAAAATGAGATAGATGGATTTGCTGATGGGAGAACTAAGTTTACTAACCCCGCATTTGTCCAAGCTACCGAAATGATTAAAGAGCTCTATGATAGAGGCTTTGTTAATGTAGACAACGGGTCCTTGCCCTACTTCGTAGATGCCATCGAAACATTTAAGGGAGGGAACGGAGGATTCTTCATTGGATTAACTTCTGATATCGCCCACTGGAAAGATTTTGGGGATGCACTAGGTTATGAAAATATTGGCTACTTCTCGTCGGTTGTTCCCCAAAATGCCAAATACCCTCAGCAACAAGTTAACCAAGGAGCAGGTGTAGGTTTTGCCGTAACAAATTACTCTCCCCACAAGGAGATGGCAGCTAAATATGTCAAATTCATGACCTCCGGAGAAGCGGGGAAAATCTTCATGGAAGCGACAGGTGCAATCGTACCTAACACAACAATCCCTCTTGATACCGACAATGTAATGCTTGCTGAAATACTTGAGAAAATGAATAACCATCCAGTTCCAGATTTCATGAACCGTGTACCTGGTGGAATGATAAATGACTTCTACAACTTCCAAACATTGTATTTCATCTCCAAAGAGATAAGTCAATCCAGATACATTCAGCAAGTTCAAGCCATCTACGAGAACAATCTCTAGGGGCTATCCAGATTCTATTAGTGAAGGCCTGCTTAGGTCTTCACTAATTACTTTGTTAGAAAATGAGGAACTATGAAAACTAAATTAAAACAAGAGGCCAAAGATGGATGGATATTACTCTCCCCTCTCCTATTACTAACTTTTATTTTCCTCCTCTACCCTGTTGTCTCAAACTTTTATTTCAGCCTTACAAAATGGAAGGGGGTAGGCAAGCCCGTTTTTATTGGCTTTGAAAATTACAAGACCCTATTTAAAGATGAAAGGTTTTACAGGTCTCTCAAAAACTTAGGTGTTCTGGTTCTCTATATCCCATTAGGAGTCTTAACCCCATTGGTTATTGCCAATACCTTGCGAAAAGGGTTTAGAGGTTGGAAACTCTATAGAGTCCTCCTCTATTTGCCCAACATATTGGGTCCGGTAATTTTGGGTACTATTTTCTCGGTTATATTGAGCCAAATTGGACCAGTTACCGATCTTCTAACTAAATTAGGGGTAAAAAATGCTCAAGAGATTTACATCCTTGGCAAATCAGCTTCAGCCATAAATAGTTTAGCTTTTATCTTTGTAATCTGGATGCGTGTTGGCTTTGGGTGTATTTATTTTTTATCTGCCATGAGCTCTATCGATGCCAGCCTTTACGATGCTGCCAAAATTGATGGGACCAATGCTTGGCAAGACTTCATCCATATCACCCTTCCAAGTATCCGTTTTTCAATTGAGTTTTTTACAGTATTGGCCTTTATCGAAGTGTTCGCCCGAATGTACGGCATTATTTTCACTTTGACAGGTGGGGGTCCAGGGTATGCAACCTACACCTTGGAATATGGTGTCTACATGATTAGCTTTAGTGCCTACCAGAAGGGATACGCTTCAGCTTGGTCAGTTATCCTTTTCTTCTTCTGTGCTGCCATAGCATTGATACAAATCAGATTAATCAAAAAGGGGGAAAATAATTGAGTAGGTCTAAACTATTGAACAAGTATAAAGTTCGTCGTTATATAACAAATTTTATTACCCTCATTATTCTTTCTCTCTTCTCTCTTGTGATAGTCTACCCCGTCTATTTTGCTGTTATCAGCAGTATCAAAGCCCCGGCAGAATATGTTGTTAATAAGACGGGATTACCGCAAAACCCCACTCTAGACAATTTTGCTAAAGTTCTCACCCAGATGAGTATGTTTAAATTTATGCTCAACACCTTTATTTTAGTTGGCTTTAGTATGGTTCTCTATTTTCTGGTTTGCACTGCTGCTGGTTTCACTTTTGGAAAACTCCGCTTTAAAGGGCGCTTAACAGCCTTCACATTTATCCTTTTTATCCAAATCTTCCCACAGATGGTGATAGCAGGACAAATTTACCAACTCATCAGCAAGATGGGTCTGCTAAATACCCACCTAGGGTTAATTCTAGTTTGGGTAGCTTACTTCGCCCCTTTCGGAACCTATATTATGACCACTTATTACAGTACAATCCCCAAATCATTAATCGAATCAGCGCGTATAGACGGGGCGGGTGTTATTCAGCAATTATTTAAAATTATGATTCCAATTGCCAAGCCGATGATTGGCACTCTTCTCATCATTGGAGCACTGGCCATGTGGCACGAACTTCCATTCTCCATGCTAATACTGCAAAGATTACAACTCAGGACCCTAACTCTTGGAATTGCTTTAATGCAAGGAGAATATGGCTTACCCATCCCAGTATTGGCGGCTGCAATCCTAGTCACAGTAGGTTTCCCTCTACTTCTTTATATTATTTTCCAAAACTACATAACAATGGGAAGTGTAGCCGGATCTGTAAAAGGCTAAAATTATTCCACAGGAGATACTATGAAACAGTCAAACGATTTTGCCCACGACATGATAGACCTAGACCTTACTCCCACACGAGAATTAAGTGTCGCACATCGAGATGTCACTCTAAAATCTAAAACAGATTATGTTATCGAATTAGCAATTCCTTTCTTCCATATGTCGCATGCTGGAACATTTAATTCTACCGAAAAGGAGATGAAAATAGTCCTATTTAGCTTAGAAGCGTATGGCAAAGATATCCTAAGATTTTCGGGAACCTTTTATGATAAACCGATAGAAAAAGAGTCTGTTATGCTCGATATCCACCAATCGTTAGCAAAACAGAAGCTAAGGGTTAAAGAGATGGAGAAAGGTTTATTCCTAATATTAGATGAATCACAAAAGGTAAGAGCCAAAATCTCTAATAAACCCCATGCAGTTAAATATTGGAGTGATTTGCAAAGAGTAGCCGACCCGATGATTGAGATCGAACTTTTTCCTGATGGAGATGAGTCTAACGGGGTCAAATTGATGAGTTATGACCACTTTTTCCCCGGTAAACTAGAATCTATTCCCCTCGGTTACATCAGTGACGAAGAAGATGTTAAAGGGACCCTCTTTTCAATCTATGCCAGACATAACGAACACTTTTACGGAACTGGGGAACGTTTTGGGCGACTCGACTTAGCTGGTAAAACAATAACTCTCGAAAACACAGATGCTCTAGGTACTGCTAGTCGTAAAGCGTATAAAAATGTCCCATTTTATTTTTCGAGCAGAGGGTATGGATTATTTATCCACTCCACTGCCCATATGAGACTCTCATTCGCTGACATTTCAAATAGAGCTGTGCAGGGATTAATTGAGGAAGAGAGATTAGATCTCTTTTTCATTGGAGGTAAAACTCCCAACAATATCGTTAGAAACTATCGTGGCCTAACCGGATTCTCACCAGAGCTTCCCCTTTGGAGCTACGGTACCTGGATGAGCCGAATGACCTATTATTCAGCCAAAGAGGTTGAAATGATTTGCGAGCGGTTTAGAAAGGAAAATTACCCTTGCGACGTCATCCACCTAGATTCGGGATATTTCAGTGACGACTGGGTCTGTGATTGGAAATTCTCACCTGAGCGCTTCCCCGAACCAGATCAATTTATTAAAAAACTCGATCAGCAAGGGTTTAAAATTAGTGTATGGCAAACCCCCAACATTGGGAAAGAAAATCCTCTTTACCAACATGCAGTTGAAAAGGGCTACCTCCCTATTGTAAAAGAAGAAGATGAATATACCGCCATGTCCGACTTCTCAGGCCAAGATTTTGGTGGGCAAATAGATTTGACAAATAAGGAGGCGGTCGCTTGGTACAAAACCCTTTTAAGGGGTCTTCTAGATTTGGGTGTCAAAACTATTAAAACAGATTTTGGGGAAAAAATCTTGTTAAATGCCGATTTCAAAGCAATGAGCGGATTAGAGCTTCACAATTTATATGCACTGCTTTACCAGAAAGCTGCCTTTGAAACCACAGCTGAATACACAGACAAGCCCTTTATTTGGGGTCGCTCTACTTGGGCGGGAGGCCAAAGATATCCCCTCCATTGGGGTGGTGATACATCATCCGATTGGGATGGCTTAACCGCTTCGCTAAGGGGTGGTCTTCAGTTTGGTCTATCTGGTTACACTTATTGGAGTCACGATGTCGCCGGCTTTCATGGTTTACCCGAATTTATGAACAACTGGCCATCAGAAAATCTTTACTTAAGGTGGACTCAATTTGGAGTCTTCTCCTCTCATCTCCGTTACCATGGAGCTTCACCCAGAGAACCTTGGGAATATCCTGCGGTAGCTTCAGCAGTGCGCAACTATTTACACCTTCGTTATACATTAATCCCTTACATCCTCCAAGAAATAAAGTTTTGTATAAAAAATGAAAATCTCCTTGAAGAGTGTAATGGCAGACCCTTTATCGCACCCCTCCTCTTTGATTATCCCGAAGATTATAACGTCTGGCAGATTGATGACCAATACATGTTTGGTCGCGATTTTCTTGTAGCTCCAATCACCAATGATGAGGGGGTGAGAGATATCTACCTCCCTGAAGGGGTATGGATAGATTTCAACTCTGGAGAAGAGATAACAGGCGATAGATGGCTTAAAGCAATTGCTTATCCCCTTACTGACTATCCAGTATTTGTCAGAGCGGGGGCAACAATTCCATTCTATCCCGAGTTGGTAAACTCTACGGATGAGATGGATCTAAAAAAGGTGGAGTATTTAGATTTCGACTCATCGCTTAAGTCAAAATCTTCCCTCGCCAAACTGAGAAAATTGTGCGGTTTACCTTTTAAATAAGTAAAAGGAAGTGGAGACAATGTGGAAAGAGAATTGGCCTGAATTACAGAGTAGGTTTGATAGTTTTTGGGACAGAAATGGTTTTATCCTCTCAATGTGGAACGGTTACCTCCCAATTACAAGGCAAACATGTGTTTCTCCCGAGATAGAATTGAAAGAGGTAGCTGCAAAAATTGAGCAAATAAGAAAGGGTGGCAATTGGGAAGAATTCTATACTGATCCCCATCTGGTTGCTGCACAACAACGTTATGCAATCTGTCACGGAATTTATCCGGGAGATTTGGTCCCCTTCTCCTATTGTGACTGGGGGACACTTACCCTTGCACCAATGTTAGGAGCTAATCAACATTTTAATGAGGATACGGTTTGGTACACAAAACCGGCAAACCCCATTAGTCCGGACAACAACTCCGAATTAATTTTGGACGATGATAATGAATGGTTTCTAAAGTTACAAGATTTAGCTCGAATCGGTACAGAGTATGCTCAAGGAAAATATCTTTGTGGCATGCCCGCCACCTGTGGTGGACTGGATGTCCTTTCAGAATTGAGAGGAGCCAGTGACCTATGTGTCGATTTAGTCTTCGAACCAAAATGGGTAAAAGAGAAAATAAAGGAGATTGATTTAGTCAGCCGAAAAGCTTTCAACACTATTTATGAAATTATGAAAGATGAAGAGGGGGCAATGTTTCACGCTTTCTTTATGATTTGGGGGAGAGGTAAAACTTCCCTTATCCAGTGCGACTTTGCAACTTTAATATCGGAAGATTATTTTCGAGAGTTTCAGATACCCTCAATTGTTGATGCTTGTTCATATCTCGATTATTCACTTTACCATGTTGATGGACCTGATGCATTACGAACAATAGACGCCCTCTTAGAGGTTGAAAAACTTGATTGCATTGAATTTACTCCAGGCCCCCAAGTTCCACAAGGAGGCAACCCTAAATGGTACCCCTTATACCGTAAAATTATTGAAGCTGGCAAATGTGTTCAAGTTGTTGAAATGCAAGCTGATGAGGTGGAACCTTTGTTAAATGCTATTGGCACCAAGGGGGTCTATATGATGGTCAACTTCCAATCGGAAGAAGAGCTATTTGAAATAATCAGGATTTCGCAGAAGTATCGCTAACTTTTATCATCTCCAAGAACACTTTACTCAATTTGGGGTCGAAGCGACTTCCCGCCCCATTACGGATAACCTCTTTGGCTTTCTCCACCTGTGGGGTGGTATTGTCGCCCCGATAGAGGGCCCTTTCATACGACTCACAAATTGCAATAATCC
>DUOJ01000103.1 GCA_012838895.1 Spirochaetales bacterium | reverse complement strand
CCTCTACTCTGGAGTGGGCACCTTTGCCGCCTTCCTTGAGGGGGAGGGGCGCCAGGTGATTGCTGTAGAGAGAGATCGGCGTTGCTTAGAGCTTGCTAAAAAGAACTTGAAAGAGACCCAATTTGTCCCCCTCCCTTTAGAGATGTGGGTTAGGAGGGAGAAACTACCCCAAGTCGACACTATCGTGGTTGACCCCCCAAGGGAGGGGCTAGAGAGAGAGGTCCTTAATATCTTAACAACACTGGGTGCTGAAAGAATTGTCTACGTCTCGTGTGATAGCGTCACCTTGAGTCGTGATTTAAGGCTCTTTGCTACTAAGGGGTATCAAGTAAGAAGTATCAAAATGTTTGATATGTACCCCCAAACTTCCCACACTGAGTCGGTCGCTTTGCTGAAATTGATTTAGCTTCTTCAAGCTATACACGCCCCTTATTGGATTGTACCTATATAGGAATAATGTTGACATCGTTCCTCTATGGGTATATTGTCTATGTGGGTGCATTATGAAGTATATAAGTATTAAAGAAGCCAGTCAGAAGTGGGGTATTAGTGATAGCCGAATAAGGCTTTTATGTCGGCAGGGTAGGATTGAAGGAGCTATAAAAATAGGGGAAAATTGGACTATCCCTGTGGATACTGCTAAACCCATAGATGGGAGAGAAAGGATAAAGAAAGCCTATTTTGGATTACAATACGACTTCACGCTGATTGATTCTTTAAAGGAAAGCATCGATGGGTATAGACCTTTTCCAAAAGAGACAGTTAAATCGCTTCATGAAAAACTAGTTGTAGAGTGGACCTACAACTCAAATGCCATTGAGGGAAATACTTTAACTATCTCTGAAACAAAGGTGGTTCTTGAAGGTATTACCGTCGGTGGAAAGAGTATTAAAGAGCATTTGGAGATTATTAATCACCGTGATGCCATTTTATTTATAGAAGATTTAATTACCAATAAAGAGCCAATTACAGAGTGGAATATAAGGAATATTCACTCATTGATACTTAAAGAGATCGATAACCAAAATAGGGGAAAGTATAGATTAGATAATGTCCTTATTAGTGGAGCCAAGCATTTGCCCCCAAGCCATTATGACCTACCTAACCTAATGCAAGAACTGATAGAGGAGTACAACACTAATTGGGGAGATTTCCATCCGGTTTTAAGGGCAGCACTATTACACGGGGAGTTTGTTAAGATTCACCCCTTCATAGATGGTAATGGGAGAACAGCTAGACTTTTATTAAATTTTGAGTTGCTAAGAAACGGATATAGGCCAATTATTATTAAAAATGAGGATAGGGCTCAATACTATGCTGCATTAGACCTTGCCCACACAACAATGAATTATGGTCCTTTTATAGAGATGGTAGCTGCATTAGTTGTAGAATCTGAGGAGCTTTGGTTAGCAGTGTTAAAGTAGTGACGTTAATAAATTACCGGTACTATTTAGAGGGGGTAGGTTATGCTGAAAGTGAAGGAAGGGAGTGTAGAGACGTCTTCTTTTGTTGTCGACTATGTTGCCTTTGGACAGGGGAGTACCCCCCTTATACTTATCCCCGGTCTCGCTGATGGACTTCAAACTGTCAAAGGGAAAGGGCTCCCATTAGCCCTCTTATACCGCCGGTTTGCCAAAGATTTTAGGGTCTACTCTTTTAGCCGTAAGCGAGTTTTAGAGGAGGGGTACACCACCCAAGATATGGCAAGAGAGTTGATGATAGCCCTCAAAGAGGTGGAGAGGGGTCCCTATATGGTGATGGGAATCTCTCAAGGGGGGATGATAGGGCAACACCTTGCACTCCTCTACCCAGAAGAGGTGAAGAGGCTGGTCCTTGGCGTCTCTTCTTCTAGGCCTAACCCAATCTTAGTAGGGAGGGTTGTAACTTGGATCAACTTAGCTAAGGAGGGAGACTTTAAAGAGCTCCTCATCGACACCTTTGAGAACACCTACACCCCGAAGCGGTTGCGTCTCTACCGCCCCCTCTACCCTTTTCTAGTGAAGGCTGTTAAAGAGGAGAATATTGGGCGCTTCTTAATCCAAGCTGAAGCGTGCCTCACCCATAATACCTATGAGCAGCTTGACAAGATTGGGTGTCCCACCCTCATCATGGGGGGAGCAGAGGATACAATTTTAGGGGCAGAAGCTTCAAGAGAGATGGCTGCCAAGATTGAGGGGAGTCTCTTAAAGATCTTCCCAAAGTATGGGCACGGTCTCTACGAAGAGGAGCGCCTCTTCAATCAAGAAGCTTTGAACTTCTTCCTGGAGGGAATTAATGAAAAAGTTTAGCGATAAAGTGGTGGTTATCACCGGGGGAGCGTTGGGGATTGGAAGGGCCCTTACAAGGGACTTCTTTGAGAAAGGGGCCAAGGTAGCTTTTATCGATAAAGAGGGGGAGGAGGGAGAGGCTAACCGAAAGTTTATCGAAGAGGCGGGGGGAGAGGTGCTCTTCTTTGAGGGGGACCTTGGTGAAGAGAGGGTACTTCACGCCTTTGTTAAAGCGACCATCTCTAAGTTTGGTGGGGTAGATTATCTGATTAACAACGCTTGTCTCAACCTGGGTGGAATCTTCACCCCCTGCAGTTTTGAAGAATTTAACTATGTGCTCAGGGTAGGGGTGAGTGCCCCCTATTTGTTGAGTCAACTCTTCTTGCCCCACTTTAGAGAAGGGGCTGCGATAGTCAATATCAGTTCAACGCGAGCTACTATGTCGCAGAGCAACACTGAGAGCTACAGCGCAACTAAGGGGGCCATTAGTGCCTTAACCCACGCCTTAGCAATTAGCTTAGCGGGGCGCGTCAGGGTTAACGCCATCTCTCCCGGTTGGATCGATACAAGCGACACCCACCACACCCCCAGTGACTTAGAGCAACACCCCTCCAAGCGTATTGGAAAAAGCGACGATATTGTTAGAGCTGTCTCTTTCCTCTGCGATGAGGAGAACTCTTTTATCACAGGGGAGAACTTAGTAATCGACGGAGGGATGAGTCGACTGATGGTCTACCACGGCGATGAGGGGTGGTCCTACTTACCGTAAAGGCGAGGTGAGGGGGTTTTAACGACGAAGAACTCACACACCTCATCATTTTGATTGCTCACCTTCATGGGGGTGTCAAAGGGGATATGGACCACATTGCCCCTAGAGTAGTGGTGCGCCTCTTGCTCTCCCAGCACTAGGGTTAGTGTTCCCCTTACGACAATCATGTGGACATAGGAGTTGGCGCGGTGGTCAGGGACCTTCTCCCCTTTGGGTAGAACTATATGGTTAATATTGACGGGGTCGTCATCAATTAACTTCTCAATTTTTTTAGCATCTTCGGTCGAATAGGGGTAAATTTTCTCAATCATTGTCCTCTCCAATTGGCTATGCCATTGTTACTTTGTATCTTATGGGGTAAATATAGTCCAAGGGGCGGGTAAAGGAAAGTGATGAAGAGTCAAGATAAAAATGGGCTGATCTGGAAAGTTGTCCGTGCTCTCCCATTAGTCGTCGTCGTAATCCTCTTTACCATCTTTGTTGTTAAGAACGGGGTAGCCGCAATAGATACCCTAGTGGAGAAATTCTATGAGCGGGTGTGGATTACAACCTTCGCCTTCCTTGGTCTATTTTTAATCAAGTCGGTCTCATTTGGTCTCCCCTACACCCTCCTCTACCTTGGGATCGGCTCAATCTACCCATTGGGGTGGGCTCTGGTACTCAACACTGTCGGTATCATCGTCAATATGCAAATCCCCTATTTCATTGGACGCTATGCTACTGGAGGAATCTCTGAAAAGATTTTAGCCAAGTTCCCCCAATTCTCTAGCTTCACTATCCATAAAGAGAGGTCGGCGGTGTTAGTCGCTTTCTTAACTAAATTTATAGGTATTCTCCCCCACGAAATTACCAACCTCTTTTTGGGAACTCTCCCCATCCCCTACTGGTCATATCTGTTGGGGGGGGTGTTGGGGTTGATGCCAGGGATGATTGCCACCACCGTGTTGGGGAGTAATCTTAATCGTCCCACCTCCCCAATATTTATCATAACAATTGCCATAGTTGTACTTTTAATACTATTTTCGATATTATTATACAAACGGGGGGTTAACTCCTCGAGGAAGGAGTAGTAAGGTGGTAGTAGTGCGAGGGAGGTTGTAATGGATTTTTTGCAAAACATGGGAGCTGGTATCTATTTTGTAATTTTCTTTGGTAAAATCTTGGAAGTTACGGTCTCCACCCTGCGAAGCGTATTAATTAATCGCGGAGAGCGGGTGAAAGGGACAATTATCGCCTTTTTCGATATCCTTCTCTGGTTGATTATTACCGGAACTGTATTACAAGGGTACCAAGACGATCCCCTCAGAATGATAGTTTTTGCCCTAGCTTTTGCGGTTGGCAACTACATGGGGTCTTGGTTGGAAGATAAGCTCGCCTTTGGCTTAAGTTCTATCCAGGTTATTGCCCCCGAATCGAAAGAGAGTAAGGCTTTAGCCGATATACTGCGTAATCAGGGTTTTGGGGTGACGGTGGTCAAAGGGAGTGGTCTCCACGGTGAGCGAGAGCTCCTCCTCCTCCACCTTAAACGCAAACGTATTAACGAAGCCCTTTCAATTGTAAATGCAACCCTCCCCGACGCTGTCGTTGTCGTTAACGATTCGCGGGTAATTAAGGGTGGTTATATAGTTCGTAAATAGGTAAGATAAGCTAACAAGGTAACTTCTTACCAATAGGGGGTTAGGCGATGAGAGATGGATTTATCCCGGTGGCAGTAGCGACACCTCCCCTGCGTGTGGCCAACCCTGCTTATAACCAAGAGGGGATTATTCGATACATGAGAGAGGCAGAGAAGGGGGGGCAAGTCCTCCTTATCTTCCCTGAGCTCTCCCTGACAGGTTATACCTGTGGCGACCTGTTTTTACAATCGACCCTCCATAAGAGAGGCCTTAAAAGTTTAGCTACTATCGTGGAAGCTTCCCAACCACTCAACTTAATAACGGTGTTAGGTCTCCCCCTAATTTGGGAGGGGGCTCTCTACAATTGTGCTGTTGCCTTTAAGGGGGGTAAGATTTTAGGGGTAGTTCCCAAGAGCCACCTCTCGAGTGGACCAGAGTATAGTGAACAACGCTACTTCTCACAGCCACCACAAGGAAACGGGGTAATTGAGATTCTAAGTCAAATAGTCCCCTTCGGGACCAATCTCCTCTTCAAATCCCAAAGGGTTGAAAACTTCACCTTTGCCATTGAGATTTGTAACGACCTGTGGACCCCCAATCCCCCCTCTATTGGCCATGCCCAAGCGGGAGCACTCATCATCGCCAACCTCTCGGCAAGCAGTGCTTTGATTGGTAAAGAGGAGTACCGGCGCACTTTAGTGGCTGGCCAATCAGCTCGCCTCCACTCGGGGTACATCTACGCCTCAGCTGGTAGTGGCGAGTCGACCGGTGAGGCGGTCTACTTAGCTCACAACCTCATTGCCGAAAATGGGGAGATTATTAGAGAGGAACTCTTCACCTATGAGGGGCTAGTTAGTGGGGAGATCGATCTCAACTTCTTAGCCTCAGAGCGTATCCGTGGTGGAAACTTTAAGGGGGGCAACAACGCAAACTACCAAGTGGTTCAATTTGATCACAAAGTAGTGGAGGTTGCACTAAAGCGAACTTACGCCAAACACCCCTTTATCCCCAAAGAGGGGAGTGGAGAGTTGGAGAAGGCTTTGATGATTCAATCAATTGGCCTACTCAGTCGTCTACGCCACATTGGGACTAAAAAGGTGATCTTGGGTCTCTCAGGGGGGCTCGACTCAACTTTAGCCCTTATTGTTGCCGTTGAGGCGTTCAAAAGGGGCTCTCTTCCCCTCAGTGGTATTATTGGGGTCACTATGCCCTGTTTTGGCACTACCTCTAATTCACTCCGTTTAGCTGAGACTTTAGCTCAACACTTTACAATTCCCTTGCGTAAAATAGATATTACCCAAGCGGTGGTGCAACACTTTGAAGATATTGGCCACCCTCAGGAACTTCACGATATCACGTATGAGAATAGCCAAGCTAGAGAGAGAACCCAGGTCTTGATGGATATTGCCAACCAAGAGGGGGGTATTGTTTTAGGAACTGGCGATCTCTCAGAACTTGCCCTTGGATGGGCCACCTATAATGGGGACTTAATGAGTATGTATGCTGTTAATGCCTCGGTCCCCAAAACCTTAGTGCGTCATCTGATTGCCTACTACGCAGAAGGGTGTGGTAGTTCTCAACTAAAAGAGACCCTTCAAGAGGTATTAGCCGCTCCCATTAGCCCTGAGCTCTTACCACACAAAGGGGGAAAGACGACCCAAAAGACCGAAGAGGTGGTGGGCCCCTACGAGTTGCACGACTTCTTCCTCTACCACGCAATCCGACGGGGGAGTGGTCCCCAAAAAGTGGCTCGCCTTGCCCAAGAGACCTTCAAGGGGGAGTACAGTAGAGAGGAGATTTTAAAGTGGCTCAAACTCTTCTACAGACGCTTCTTTGCCAATCAGTTTAAACGCTCAGTCCTCCCTGAAGGGCCCGCTATAGGGACCCTCTCCCTCAGCCCTCGAAGTGGTTGGAAAATGGCTAGCGATGCGAGTGTTGCTACTTGGCTCGATGAGCTAAATTAGAAGCAAATTTAGAAATTAATAATATTTTGTATCCTTTCCCTCTACCTGGTTGTTATGATTAATGATACACTACCTGTATAACAACTAAATAAGAGGAGAATAGGTTATCATCGATGCGTAAGACCCTTTTGCTCATTTTCACCCTCGTTTTTATTTTCTCAATCCCTTTAGGAGCGCGTTCTATAGGTGAGGTCGATATCGGACTGTCGGGGATTTATCACACCTCGGAGGACCAAGGGGTCAAAGATTTTTTTGAGGGGATGGGAAAGGGGGAGAACTGGACCGTTGGCATAAACCTCAATGCGCGCCTCTCACTTATAAATCTCTCATTTATGGTGATGATCCCTACCTCAACCTTGGATGGGTCTCAAGAACTAAATTTACTCTCTTCGTTAAGTATTGATATACCATTAGTTACAGATTTGTTATACTTTAGTGTAGGAGGTGGATTGACAACAGACTTTGTCTTTTCAGGTGAGGAATCGGAAGCGCTGATTTTAGGACGCCCAATTGACGAGGTTACTTTCAAGAGTGTTGTCTTAGATTCGCCAATCCATTTCAAGTATGGGTTGGACCTCTTAATTGGTTCGGCAAAAATTGGTCTTTTTTATCTTGTAGACACCCGTTCATCCTTGGGGTTGTTGGGGGATTCTGGTGGGTGGTCAAAACTTTTTTCCTCAGCTGGGAAAAATAAACTGGGTCTGAAACTTGAATTAGCGTTATTTTGAAACCTATTGGTTTCACAGATGTTATAATAACCACAGGGCAGTGACCCTGAAAGGAGATCCTTATGAAAAAGACAATGTTAGCACTACTAATAGTGCTTTTGCTGGTACCTACGGGACTATTCGCCGGCATATTCAATCTAAGCCTAGGGGTAACTGCCCAGTACAAAAACCCTCTTCCACTTGATGAGGGAATTGAAGAAGGTTTCTTTGAAGGGATGGCTGAGCTAGATAACTGGGCCTTTGGGGGTGACATCAGGATGCGACTCCTGTTTGTAGAACTTGATGTTGCTGCACTTTACTCAAAACTTGATAATGGACACCTTATTTCAGGCTTAGTAACTGCCGGTGTCTCTTTCGACCTCTTCGGCTTTCTTAGATTGGGCTTAGGAATGGGGCCACGCATTGGAGTATCTATAGATGATGATGGTGAAACTACAATTTTGGGCCCAGATGGGGGCGTAATTGATGAAAATACCGAGTTTGGTGAAGCCTTTATGAAAGCTCTCATGACCTACCGCCTAACCGCCGATTTCAAACTTGGTAGTTTCTTGGTGGGACTCAACTACACGGTTGACTCAGATGGGTTTACATTTGACAACCTTGATGTTGATAAACTGGTCCCCAATTTCAAGCAAGGAGCAGTTGGAGTTTCGTTCCTCTACTCGTTCTTCTAGGATAAATAATCCTCTGGTTATCAGCCCCGGCTATGCACGGGGCTGAGTTTTGAAAGGTGCAACTTGTGTTTAAACGCAGCTTTGTGATAACCATCTTGAGTCTCTTTGTTGTTACAGCTTTAGTCGGTGGTTCCAAAATCTCGTTAGGATTTGGTTCTATTAGCCAGTTGCAGCGCAATTTTATCGATGGTGATCTAACCGCTACAGATATCATCGATGTCCACAATTGGGCGACAGGGGCTGAAGCTCGCCTTAAACTGTTCTTTATCAACGTTGAGGGGTATCTCCTCATGCAACAGGGTGACATTATTGGAATTACTGAAAATGGATTGCCTGTCTATAAAGATGATGTGGCCCAAATTATTTCGGGGATGGTGGGGATTGGTTTCTCAACTAAAGCAGCTACTGCTACTAAAATTAGCTTTACGATGGGGACCTTATTGGGGCTCAATGTGAGTCCTGGATTTGGGCTTGAGTTTTGGATGGGCAGTGAAGATAATGTCTATGAGAAGGAGAGAAAAGAGGAGTTCTTAAAAGATATCTCACTCGCTTACCGTGTCAGGGTTGATATCAACTTCTTCTCCCGTTTCTCTTTGGGGCTCTACTACCAAGTCCCCTCAAGCGGATTTTCTGTCAACAACTACGCATGGGATGCTTTAGTGCCAGATTGGAACCAGGGGCGCCTTGGGACCGCCTTTATCACAAGGGTATTCTAAATCTAGTTGTCCCCCAATAAGTGTGGTAGAATGGGTAATAATTCTTAGAGGTAGCCCATGGGTAAATTTAGCTTTTTTGGCTCATTTATGATCTCCCTTTTAGTCGTAATCGTCATCTTTTTCATCCTCTACTTCTTCCTCCCTACAGAGAGTGAGCGGTTCTTTGGCTTAAGTTACCAATCTTCCAAAGATCTTGAACAACTTAAAAAAGTTGTCACCTCAATCCTCTCTCAAGCGGGGGTTGCTCAAATCTCAATTGAGGAGTATGTAGCACGCTTTGACTCTCCAAATCTCCACGCCCAACTGAAAGGGGAGGATGAAATAACTGCTATCTTACTCTCACTCAGTGGTGGAATCGACTTCTCTAACTTTAGAAATCGAAGCTTGGAGGAGCTCTTAAGAGAGGGGTTAGCTAATCAATCAGCCCTTACAACCAAGCAGAAGAATTCTCTGATTAGACTTGGGTTAGATTATCTGTTAGAGAGTCACTGATGGAGATTACATTCTTAGGGACAGGGACGAGCCATGGGGTCCCTCGTATTGGGTGTATGTGTGATGTGTGCCTCTCAGACGACCCCCACAATAAGCGGTATCGATGTGCCCTTTTAATTAGGGAGGGTGAGACTTCAGTTGTCATTGACACCCCCCCCGAATTTCGTCTTCAAGCCCTCAGGAGTGGCATCTACGATTTGGATGCTGTTTTTTACACCCACAACCACGCTGACCATATGAATGGAATTGACGACTTGAGGGTCTTCTCCGAAATTAGTCCCCTCAGGGTGTATGGTTCTAAACAGGTGTTGGACGACATTGAGAATCGTTTTTCTTACGCTGTCGGGGATAATGGAGATAGTGGACTTCCCCACCTAATCTTGGAAACCATTGGAAGTGAGGGGGTGGATGTTGGTCCCCTCCACTTTATCCCTGTTCCTTTAGTCCACGGTTGCCGTGAAGTGTTTGGCTACCGCATCAGAAACTTTGCCTACTTAACTGATTGTAAAAAGATTCCAAACCTCTCTCTGCCTCTCCTAGAAGGGGTAGAGGTGTTGGTGTTGGACGCCCTACGTTTTAGGCGCCACCCCACCCATCTCACTATTGATGAGGCAGTTGAAGTTGCCCAACAGATTGGGGCTAAATTGACCTACTTTACCCACCTAACCCACGAAAATGACCACAGTGAACTCGATGCTTACCTACCAAAAAATATCCATCCGGCCTATGATGGGTTAACGCTAACCATTTGAGGAGGGACAATGAAGAAAGAAACTCTCTACATTATTGATGGGTATGGTCTTATTTACCGCTCCTATTTTGCTTTTATAAACAACCCCTTAAGAGATATGGAGGGAAATAACGTCTCAGCCCTCTTTGGGTTCTTCAACTCCCTCTTAATGGTTCAACGCGAATATAACCCCGACTATCTTGTCGTTGCTATGGATACAGCTGCCCCCACCTTTCGTCATAAGCTCTATAAGGAGTACAAGGCTAACCGCGAAGCAGCTCCCCAAGACCTCCACGCCCAAGTCCCCAAGATTGAAGCAATCTTAGAGTCGGCTAATATTCCTCGCATTGGTGTTGATGGGTGGGAGGCTGATGATGTGATTGCTTCTTTAGCTAAATGTGCCTCTGAGCAAAATATTGAGACGATTATGGTGACTGGTGATAAAGACCTCCTCCAGTTGGTGAAGGGGGATGTCTTTGCTTTGCGTCCTCCTAAAAAGGGGGAGAAGAGTTACCGTAAAACTGGAGAGGCGGAGGTTTTTGAGGAGTTTGGGATCTATCCCTATCAGATGGTCGACTATTTAGCCCTTATTGGGGACTCCTCTGACAATGTCCCTGGGGTAGCCGGTATAGGTCCCAAGGGGGCTCAAAAACTTCTAGAGAGTTATAAAGATCTCGATACGATTTATAACCACTTAGATGAGCTAACCCCCAAACAAGCTGAGAGATTGACAACCTCCAAAGAGCTCGCCTACTTAAGTAAAGATTTAGTCACTCTGCGCTACGATGTAGTTGATATCACCAATTTCGATAGTGCTAAATATAGGGTCGATACCATCGAGTGGAAAAACTCAATTCCCCTCTTTGAAGCGGCCCAAGCCCGCTCAATTGTCTCCACAATCCTCTCTTTGGAGGGGAAAGAGGTGGTAGAGGTTGTGGGCTCTGCCCAAGAGGGGCACTACCATGGCGTTGAGAGTATCGCCCAACTCGAAGAGTTGTTAGCTGATATGGCTAAAGGTGGCGTAATCGCCTTCGACCTTGAGACAACCAGTTTAGATGAGCTGGAGGCTGAGGTGGTGGGGTTTTCTTTCACTAACCGCCCCTATGAGGCGTGGTATGTCCCCCTCATAGCTGGTGGGGAGAGGGTTATCGACGCTGATGCCGCCCGCGATGTTTTAAGAAAATATTTAATAGATAATCAAATTGCCCTTGTTGGACAAAACTTAAAATACGACTACAAGGTGCTCAGCCAATGGGGCCTTAAGGGGGCCAACTTACACTTTGACACCATGCTGGCAGCTTGGCTTTTAGACTCAGCAACCGGACTCTACAATCTAGACTATTTGGCAGAGCGCTACCTCAATGGGTATAAAACAATCCCCTACAACTCGGTTGTTGAGGGTAAAACCGGTAGCTTTAGTGATGTCCCTTTAGAAGCCGCAATTCGCTACGGAGCTGAAGATGCCGATATAACTTGGCGCCTCTTTGAGCTCTTTGAGGAGCACCTTAAAAAGCGCCATTTAGAGAAACTCTTTAGAGACCTTGAGATGCCTTTGGTTAAAGTTTTAGCTGAGATGGAGTTGCAAGGAATCCTCCTCGATACTCAAAAATTGGCCACTTTTGACCAAGAGGTAGTTAAAAGGTTAGAGGCAATTGAAAAAGAGATCTTTAGTGAGGTCGGCTTTGAATTTAACCTCAACTCCCCCAAACAGCTCCAAGAGGTTCTGTTTGAGAAGCGAGGCTTACCCGCTACCAAGAAGATAAAGAGTGGCTATTCAACCGCTACCGATGTGTTGGAACAATTGGCCCATCTAGATACTATCCCCGCCCTTATTTTACAAAACAGGGGCCTCGTGAAACTTAAGAACACCTATATTGATACCCTCCCCACCATGATAAACCCCCATACAGGGAGGATTCACACCTCCTATACCCAAACCGGTACAGCTACAGGCCGCCTCTCGAGTAGGAACCCTAACCTCCAGAATATACCGGTGCGCAACGAAGATGGGCGACGTATCAGAGAGGCTTTTATCCCCCAAGAGGGCTCCCTTCTGCTCTCCGCTGACTACGCCCAAATTGAGTTGGTAGTCTTGGCCCATCTAGCCGATGACCCCTCTTTGAAAGAGGCCTTCTTGAGGGGGGAAGATATCCACACCCACACTGCCAGTTTAATCTTCAATATGTTTCCAGAATTTGTCACCTCAGAGCAGCGACGTATTGCCAAGACCATTAACTTTGGGGTGATGTATGGGATGAGTGCATTTAGACTCTCCAATGAGCTCCAAATTAGTCGCAAAGATGCCCAAACTTTCATTGACGACTACTTTGCCCGCTTTGCCAAAGTGAACGATTTTATGGAGGAGGTGAAAGAGAGGGCGAGAAAAGAGGGGCGGGTAGCAACCCTCCTAGGGAGGGAGAGGAGCATCCCTGAGATTAATAGCCGTAACGCCACCGAGCGTGCGGGGGCAGAGAGGATAGCCGTTAATAGTGTAATTCAAGGGACCGCTGCCGATATTATGAAATTGGCGATGTTACGCGTCTCTAAAGCGTTTAAGAAATCTACCCTCAGAAGTTCCCTCCTCCTTCAGGTTCACGATGAGCTGATTTTTGAGGTAATCCAAGAGGAGATGCTCGAGGTGCAAACTTTGGTCAAAAAAGAGATGGAGGGGGCCTACACCCTCTCAATCCCCCTCAAAGTTAATATGGAGGTGGGACGTTCTTGGGGAGAGATGGTATGATTGTAATTGGTGTAACCGGTAAGTATTGCTCAGGTAAGAGCTATGTAACCTCCCTCTTTAACCTCCCTACTGTCGATGTCGATAAATTGGGGTATGGGGCGATGGAGAAGGCTAAAGAGGAGGTGATTGCCACCTTTGGCGCCTCTATTGTGACTCCTCAAGGGGAAGTTGACCGTAAAAGCCTTGGCAAAATTGTCTTCAACGATAATGAGGAGCTAACCAAACTTGAAAAACTTCTCCACCCCCATATGCAACAAGAGGTCTTTAAACTACTAAAGGAGCACGCAGGCAGGGGAGAGCGAGGCGTTGTTATTAACGCTGCCCTTTTGAAAAGGATGCAACTAGACCTCTTATGTGATTATATCTGTTACATTTATGCCCCTCGTCTGTTAAGGTATAGGAGAGCGGTGGCACGCGACGGAGCTACTATCGCCTCTTTTTTGAAGATGGAGAGGTCGCAAAGGGATATAGATTACAAATATTTGACGCAACCCATTCCACTCTATATATTAAAGAACAATGGAAGGGAAGACTTTATAAGTCGACAAGTTGAACAGTTTTGCGTTAGTATAGGATTATGTTAAAGAACGAAATTATAGGAAGCGATAGTTTATGAGGAAAAAAGGGATATTAGTAACGATTGGGATTGTCTTGACACTAGCTGTCTACGTAGCAATAGGAGTTATCTATTTCTACCCAAACCTCTTTGAGCAAAAGGAGGTAGTGACTAAAAAGGTGACTCTCCCTAAGGCCAAGGTGGAAGAGAAGGTGGTTCCAGCAGCTAAGGTTGAACCCACTCCCGTTAAGACTCCAGTTGTCGCGCCACCTGTAGTTGAGCCAATACCTGTTGTAGAGAAACCAGTTGTTACTCCTCCAGCGCCTGTTGTGGAGAAACCAGTTGTTACTCCACCTGTAGTTGAGGTAGTGCCTGTTGTAGAAAAGCCAGTTGTTGTCGCCGAGAAAGAGATTCCCAGTGAAGTTAAGGTGGAATTACCTGCTGTAATTGAAGTGGTGGGTGAGAAACCTGTTGTGAAGGTTGAAGACGAGACTAGAGCCTTTGTAAGGGTTGTCCCCACTGTTGAGATTGGGTGGACGCCTCCACAAATTGTCCCCACTCTAAGTAGAGATTTTAGTGCTGCGCTACCCGCTTTCACCCCACGGGTTGTCCCTGAGGTCGCTGAGGTAGTTGAAGAGGTTAAGGAGCGGGTCTTTCAACGTATTCAACCCACAATTGACCTTCCCCCTTACGAAAAGCACACAGAGCCAACCCTCTATCGAGCTGAGGTTGCTGAGCCCCTCTTTAAGGCTCCCGAACCTATAGAGCTCTTCTGGGATCCTCCTCAGGTAGCTGAAGAGCCCCGTTATGTCTCTATTCCCACCTTCTTGGCTGAAGCTCAAAAGGCACGCCAAGAGGCGATTGATGCAATCTTCGATAAACTTATTTGGCCATAAAAAAATGGGGCACTCGGGAGAGTGCCCCTCATAATCATTAAGTTAAATCTTCAGGTTCCCCGCGGGTCACTTTCGACATTAAGAAGAAGGCGACTAACATGCAGGCAGCTGCAAAGAGGAAGAGGGCACCATATCCAAAGAGATCGATTAATCCTCCGGTGATGGGAGGAGCTACAATCGAGGCGAGCTGTGAGAAGAAGTAGTAGAGCCCAGTGTAGATTCCCATATTGGCATAGTCTGCCATTTGCCACAGCATGGGGAACGAGTTGGTGATAACCGAGACCCAGAATATTCCAAAGACAAACATCAGTGCCCAGAAGAGGAACATCCTTAAGGTTTGAGAGACCCCTTCAGTGGTGAAGATGACCGAGTGGGCGAAAATTAAGACTAAAACGATAATTAAACCAACCAGAGAGGTTCTAATGGTCTTTTTTCTCCCATATTTGTGGGCCACTAAGCCACTAGGGATGGCGAAGATGGCGTAAGCAACTCCCACCATTCCCGCTGCCAGAGCAGCACTCCCAGAGGAGGTTTTGAGAATCTCAACTGAGTACTTGCCAACAAAGGGGAGGACCCCTTGGTACCCAATGAACCAGAAGAGGAGGGAGAGCAAGATATAGAAAGCGCTCTTATCTTTTTCACCAAAGATTTGCTTAAGTGATTTTATGATGGGTATTTTCTCTTCGACAGACTTTTCGGCGTGAGCCCCTTTCTTCTCTTTAACAAAGAAGAAGAGGAGGATAACGGCAATGATAACCAAAACACTGGCAAAGGGGTAGGCCAAGATATTATCGGTAGGGCCATATTTTGAGAGGTTCAGTTTGACGTTCATCAGTTGGGCCAATCCAATTGTCCCCACAATAGCGGCGATTCCACCCATCGTGTTGATAACTCCATTGGCTTCAGAGCGAATCTCTCCAGGCACCATATCGGGCATTAAGGCAACAACAGGACCTCTAACGGATTGCTTAAAGATGTTGAAGACAAAGATGAGGATAATTAGGAGAGCTAAGGAGGAGAGAGCTGCAAATGGGATGAGCCCAAAGGCGAAGGCACTCAGTGGTAACAGGGTAACAATAAAGGGCATCCGCCGCCCAATCCTTGTTTCGGTCCGGTCACTTATAGCTGAAAATATGGGGATAAGGAAGATGGCAAAGACGTTATCTAACGTCATGATTGCCCCAATTAGGGCATTCGATTCGATGTAACGACTCAAGAAAATTGGGATATAGGTATCGTAGAGAGGGTCCATAAGACCCATCGTGAAGAACCCTAGTCCAATTAAGAAGGTTGTTAAGTAATACCCTTTCATGCTCTTTTTTGGTTTTTTTTCTGACATAGCTACCTCGCAAAACGTGTTGCTAGCAGTGTATCAGTAAAAGAAGTGAGATGCAAAAGAAATCATTGTACCTCTGGACTGTAACTTCAATTTCCTATTAGATAGAGGGGATGATAAAGAGCATTGAAGAGTTAGAAAAGTTTATAGAACTGAGCAGTGGGGAGCGACAGTGGTTTGAAGCCCAAGGGGAGAAATTGCCGCTTCTGGTTAGTCGTTACTACCTCGCCTTGATAGACCCCAGTGACCCTTTAGACCCCATTCGACGTCAAGTAATTCCCTCGATTGAGGAGTTGACCCCCTCACCTGAAGAGGGGCGTGACCCCCTAGCTGAGGTGGTCCACTCGGTCCTCCCCCGCCTGATTCACCGCTATAAAAATAGGGTGGCTCTCCTCGTGAGCGATACCTGCGCCACCTATTGTCGTCACTGTTTTCGTCGTCGCTTCACCGCTACCGAAGATAAGATAATTAGCCCCGCTGAGATAGATGGGGTGAGGGTTTATTTGAAAGAACATCCCGAGATAAAAGAGATCCTCCTCACAGGGGGCGACCCTTTGACCTTGAGCGATCAGCGCTTAGAACAACTCTTTAAGCGCCTCTATGGAGAGCGCAACGACCTCACAGTGCGCCTCTGTACCCGAATTCCAGTCACCTATCCCCAACGGATTACCTCGAAGCTAATAGCTATGCTAAAGAAGGTGAGACGGGGTCCCATCTATTTGATGACCCAATTCAACCACCCTAGAGAGTTGACTAAAGAGAGCATTGGAGCCATTAACCTCTTTGTCGATAATGGCTTCCCGGCACTCAACCAAGCGGTACTACTTAGAGGAGTTAACGACAGCGTTGAGGTTTTGGAAGAGTTGATGAATTCTCTCCTTTTTAACCGAATTAAACCCTATTACCTATTCCAAGGCGACTTGGTGGAGGGGACTGGACACCTTAGGGTTCCCCTAAAAGAGGGTCTTATTTTAGAAAAAGAGCTTAGGAAGAGACTCAGTGGTCTCGCTATGCCCACCTACGCCGTAGACCTCCCCGGCGGAGCGGGGAAGGTGGTATTAACTTACAACTATCTAACTGGTTTTAATGAGAACGTGGCAATTTTTGAAGCTCCCCAAGGGGGGCAAGTGGGTTACCCTAGCGGTTGACCCGCTCAATATACTCTTTAGTCTCAGTATTGACGAGAATTTTCTCACCCTGCTTGATAAAAATTGGAACGCGTACCACTAGACCAGTCTCGGTGGTAACGTTTTTAGTAGCACCGGTTACGGTGTCCCCTTTGACGGCCTCTTCAGCTTCAGCCACTTCAAAGATCACTTTAGTAGGTACTACGATATCGAGGGGTTGGTTTTCCCAGAAGGTTACCCGGTAGGTCTCACCATCTTTCATTATAAACTCGTACCCCTCGAAGGTAGCCATGGGAATCTCAATCTGTTCGTAGGTATCGGTGAGCATAAAGTGGAAGTTGGTCCCATCGTTGTAGAGGTATTGGCAATCACGGTCAGCTACTGTGATATCTTCAACGTTATCTTGAGATTTATAGGTCTCACGAAGGACTTGCCCCGTTTGGGGACTCTTTAACTTAAGGCGGACGAAGGCAGAACCTTTCCCCGGGTTTACAAACTCTCTCTCGACACAAATGAAGGGCTGTCCCTTTATTAACAATGCGGTTCCTTTCTCAATTTGTCCTGCTTTTATCATCGTGCTCCTCTTATCTCTTTAGATTGCCACCATTAGTGACCGTTCGTCAGCATAGCAGAAAGGGGAAATAAAATCAAATCCTCAACCCTTTTATAGCCCCCCTGGAGCATTAAGAGACGATCTACCCCTAATGCTACCCCCGAGCATTGGGGGAACTGCCCATCAAAGAGGTTGGCAAAGGTGGGGTCGATATCGGGGATAACCTCCCCTTGGTCGCTCCTTTCACTTACCAAGAGGGGGTACTGGTCGTCGTAGAAGGCTTGGACGGCCTCACCGTCAAGCTCTTCGTTGTAGCAATTGGCCAACTCAACTCCCCCTGCATAGAGCTCCCAGCGACGCCGATAGGGACCGCGACGACTCTTTTGAGCGAGGCACTCTATTTGAACTGGGTAGTCGTAGAGGACCAGTGGTTTTTCTTGGGGGAGGTTAGGTTCCACTACGTT
>DUOJ01000102.1 GCA_012838895.1 Spirochaetales bacterium | reverse complement strand
GTTGAGGGGTGGACTTGAAGGGAGAGGGGCTCGGCAATGGAGAGGACCTTTAAGAGGAAGGGGAGGTCTCTTCCCCACCCTTCTACAACTCGCTCTCCCAAGAAAGAGGTACCTAACTCTTTTAGAAAGGAACTTAAAGGAGTCCCTTTAGAGAGGGTCGCCTCCCCACCGGGGTGGGTGGCAAACCATAGCTCAGCGTGGGGCTCCCCATTGGGGGGGTATCCCAACAAGGAGGGGATGAATAACTCATCCCCCCACTTATATTTTTTAACTACTGGGACAATTTTAACAAGGTCCATATGGGCTCCATCCATTTGATAGAGCCCATTTTACCACGAACTAATCACTTTTTATAGACGCGGGGAAGGAAAATCATCCCAACTACAAAGAGAGCTATGGCGACAATCCAAGCCGCGAGTACGCTGAGGAATATTCCACCAAAGAGGAACCCAACTAGAGAACAGATGGCAACAAACAAAGCGTAGGGCGTCTGGGTAGCAACGTGCTCCAAGTGGGGACAAGCAGCTCCAGTGGAGGAGAGGATTGTAGTGTCGCTAATGGGTGAAGCGTGGTCTCCAAAGACCGAACCACCTAAAACAGCACTCACAGAGATCAACATAGCGTTAACTAGACCGGCAGCCGGGAGTCCCTTAGCAGTTGCTAAGCCACTCACAATGGGCATCGTAATGGGGATCATTATGGCAAAAGTCCCCCACGAAGTCCCTGTTGAGAACGATATTAGGGCTGAGAGGGTGAAGACAATCACCGGCACGAGGGCCAAGGGGAAGCCTCCAGCAACTACTGCTTCCGAGAGGAAGTTGGCTAGACCCAATCCTCCATCAGCAGGAGACTCTGTAATGATTGTCCCAATCGACCAAGCCATTGCCAAGATTAAGAGGGCGGGAACCATTGAACTAATCCCCTCTCTAAAGGCGTCTGAAGCCTCTTTGATGGAAAATAGGCGCCGGGCAAAGTAGTAGACAAAGGTTACCACTAGAGTAAAGATTATTGAATAGAAGAGGGCATAGGAGGCGTCGGTGTCGGTAAAGGCGGCTCCAAAGCTCATTGAGCGAACCGCTTCGCCAAAGGTAGTAATCTCCACCCCATCAACTGATTGCATCCATGTAGTAACGGGGAAGAAGACAACCGCTGCGATAATCAAAATAATAATTGGGAAGAGCATGTCGATGGGACGAGCATTTTCTTTCCCCTCAACATCAGGGAGCTCTCCAGGAGCCTCACCATAGGCGATGTTATAGAGAGAGCCGGTTGTCTCATGATAGGCGTTAGAGGCTGCCATGGGACCAAAGTCGCGGTTGGTCAAGATGACAACTAAGACCATTATCAAGGTTAAGAGGGCGTAGATATTAAACGGTATTGAGCGTAAGAAGAACTCAAACTCACTCATCCCTAATTGGCTAAAGCCATCAGACCCTTTCACAATCGACATGACCGTTACTACCCAGCTCGACACTGGCGCAATAATACAAACTGGAGCGGCGGTTGAGTCGAGAATATAGGCTAACTTAGCCCTTGGAACACCGTTACTATCGGTGATGGGGCGCATCACAGTTCCAACAGCCAAGCTATTGAAGTAGTCGTCGATGAAGATAATCAGTCCAAAGACCCAAGACATTACCAAGCTAGCTTTGCCTGAGCGCACCCTTAAAGCAGCCCAGCGCCCAAATGCTTTGGCAGCACCGGTCTTAGTTAAGAGTCCTACTAATCCACCCAGGAGGGCACAGAAGAGGAAGATTCTAATATTCCAACCATCGTTTAGCGAGCCAGCAACAACGTCCGTTAGTTGGACTAATGCTGTTAGGGGGTTACCTCCGGCGACAATCAGAGTCCCCGACAAGATTCCCAAAAACAGTGAAATAATTACATCCTTTGTGATAAATGCTAATGCAATGGTAAGAACCGGTGGAATTATTCCCCAAATTCCAAAATTAGCCATAATATTCTCCCCTTTAATTATTTTGTCAATTTTATGGGAGCATACCACATTAAATATTGCAAGTATAGGGAAATTGTCACAAAATGTTAGTATTTAGAGCAAATAGTTATCTTGATAACAAAACATCCCCCATTTCTGGGGGATGTAATCTTGTTTGTATTCTTTAGCGGTCAAAACCTAAGTTAACCCGAACAGTAAGGGCATCAACTGGTTTATCACCAATCTCTTTACCAAACTCTCTCCAGTAGTAGGAGGCATCAAGTTTTATAGCAAAGAGGTCGAGTCCAACTCCAACAGAGAAGTAACCTTGGTTAAATCCAGCTCTCACATCAAGGACTGAGAGGAGTCTAACCTCTGCCCCAGCTCTGAAGTAGTTCCAGAAAGCATCAGGATTGTCTCCAACTTTCTCAAACATTGTAATAGTATCGACTAAGTCGACAGCAATAGTAGGTTTAACAAACTTGTCAACTTTCCCAAAGCTGGGTGCCCAAGCAACACCTAAGTCGAGTTTCCAGGGGACTTCATGGATTAGTTCAACACTCTCATCACTGGTAGTGGCAACATACTCAGGCTCTAAACCAATAAACTCATAAAGGTCGTTAACCCACATTCCCATCTCAGGGTAATTCTGCATGGTGTATTTGCCGTTAATATCGCGGGCAACAGCCGATACCCTGAAGCCAACAGGGAGGTTGAAGTTGACACCAACATCAATGGGGAGCGCCCAACCGGCAGCCAGCTGAACTCCACTCATCAAAGATCCTAAAATGTCAGCATCTTCGTCATCGTTCATAAACAGACCAATAGCATCGCTTATACCCACTCTGTTGGTGTAGGCTTTGTAGGCAAATCGCACACTAACTCCAGCATCAATTGAGAAAACCTTAGGAACAATATTAAAACGGTACCCATACCCTAATGTAAGAGCAGCATTTACTTCGGCTATTAATTTCAGAGAGAGAGCATCTCCGACGTTGTTGCTAGTATGAAGTTGTTCTTGGACATTAATACCCAGACCAAAGCCCCCAGCTGTGAAGGAGACCGCTAAATCGGTTGTTAAAACTTCGCCTTTATCAAAACCAAAGATGTTACTAACCTTATTAGCAAAAGCTAACATTTCTGCAGGGTCTTCCATGTCGAAGTCTTCCATATCTTGAAGATCTTCAATCAAATCCGACTCTAAGATTTTGAAAGGGTTAAACAAAGTTACAGTAACCGAAGGCAAATTTAAACTAAACTTTTTAGAACTAAGATTGGCTGGGTTAATAAAGAGGGCATCACCACCGCTAGCAGTAGCCAAACCTGCTCCCCCCATAGCCTCTACTCTAGCACTAATAGGTTTATAAGTTGTATTAGGATAGAACAACTGAGGATAGTTGTAGGCAGCAAAGAGACTAGAAGAGACGACCATCAAGGTAATAAAGATTATTAAAACTTTATTTTTCATAATTATACACTCCCATTTAATGCTTTTTCAATTTCAACCATAATCCAATCCGAACCAGAGCCTCCTCCATCCCTAGAGATGCCTTTGATCCCAAAGGCACCAAGAAGCTCATTTAATCCAATAGCGTTTGTGGGAGAGATTGTTTCAATTATCTCTAGGACCCCTAGAGCGTCGCTTATCAGATCTAAAACTTTGTCCTTTTCTTCAGGGGTAG
>DUOJ01000012.1 GCA_012838895.1 Spirochaetales bacterium | reverse complement strand
GGAGGCGATGTCAGGATTTACCACCACCGGTCTCACCAACATAGAAAATGTTGAAGGGGTCGCTAAAAGTATCCTCTTTTGGCGCTCACTGACCCACTGGCTGGGGGGGATGGGGATTGTAGTCCTCTTTGTCGCCCTCTTGCCCCTCATGGGGGTGGAGGGTTTCCAGCTCTTTGGGGCTGAAGCGGTGGGACCTACAAAGAGCAAATTAACCCCCAAGATGAAGAATACAGCCATCATTTTATGGCTCATCTATATCGCCCTAACCCTCTTACAAACAATACTCCTCCTCTTTGGGGGGGTGAGTCTCTTTGATGCCCTAATTATCACCTTCGGGTCGGTCGCTACCGGAGGCTTTGCTGCCACCAATGGATCTATCGCCTCCTATTCGAGTAGCTATGTAGAGATTGTGACCACCATCTTTATGGTGTTGGCGGGGGTAAATTTCTCCCTCTATTTTGCTTTGGTGCGCAAAAAGTTCTCCACTATCTGGCGCGATGGGGAGTTGAAGGTCTATTTGGCAATCTATTTTTCTGCCACCCTGGTCATAACCCTCTCTCTCTTGCAAAGTGGCTCTTACCCCTCTTTTGCCACCTCTTTGCGTTACGGGGCGTTTCAAAGTGCCTCTATCATGACGACAACCGGCTTCTCCAGCGCCTCTTACAACAGCTGGCCCCCTTTAGCTCAAGGGGTACTTCTTCTCTTAATGTTCATTGGAGGGAGTGCCGGTTCAACTAGTGGTGGGATAAAGGTGGCACGTATTGTCACCCTCTTTAAATTGGGACGCCAAAATGTGAAGAGTCTCCTCCACCCCAGGGGGGTATTCACTATCCAGAGGGAGGAGGAGCCCATCCCTTGGCGTACTGTCAATGCAATTGCTGGCTTTGTGGCCCTCTACCTCTTTCTTGTATTGGTCTCCACCTTAGTGGTCGCTTCAGCTGGGTACGACCTCCTCACCTCTCTCACCAGCGGACTCTGTTGTGTGGGGAACATTGGGTTGGGACTTAATGGAGTGGGACCGGGAGGGGTGGGCTTCACCACTATGCCCAATTATGTGAAGTGGTTCCTCTCTTTTATGATGTTGGCTGGCCGTTTAGAGATCTATACGGTACTAGCCCTCTTCTCCCCCAATTTCTGGAAACGTTAGGTGAGCCGATTTGTAAAAAAGTTCCTCACCCGTCTAAAAATTACTGCCAAAATTAAGATAATCAATAGCAAGAGGGCGACGATGAAGGGGGAGAACCCCCAAGTCAAGAAGCGCTCTGAGTGGATACTCCTCAGGTGGAAGAAATCGCCAGCCACCACCCCCCAACACGAAGAGAGGACAATTGAGATGATAATGTCCGAGAGGGTTGGTGTCCCCCACTTAATACGAATTGCCGAGAAGCCGAGCGAGACAATAACTACCCCGTAAGTGGGCAAGCCAATGGAGAGCGACCAAGAGAGGAGGTTGTCATGAAGCGCATCGAGGAGAACTAAATAGAGGGCAATAGAAAAGATAGATAGGAGAAGAGAGAGGTAGCGCTTCCCCTCAGGGAAATAAAATGGGACCACCGCCAACACCCAAAAGAGACCTAACGAGAGGAGAACTATAGCAACCCACCCTTCGGGTTCTACTAAGAGGTTTATCCCAATAACTAAGAGTCCACTCAAGATAAGGTAATAGGTGGCTATTTTTGAGTAGTTCACCTTTACAATGAGAGGGATTAAGAGGTAGAGCCCTCCAAAGATGATTGAAATAATAGCCAGCCAGGGAGAAAAGGTTCCCTTATGGGCAATTGCTGTAATAATTAGGGTAATTACGGCTATCACCATAAAAGCAAGCACCAACTCAATAATCCCTTTGCGAGTTTTATCGAAGAGGGGGTGAAATATCTTCCCCTCCTCTTTGACTAAAAGGGGGTACTTCTCCTCTCCAATAATCTCAGGGGGAGCAACAACTTTAGTATTACAGAGGGGACAAGCTTGGGAGCCCCCCTCCAATTTAACGCCACATTTAACACAGTAGGCCATAGTGCCTCCTACTCCCCCTCATTTCGCCGGTTAGTTGCCACTTCAACCGCAACTCCCCGTTCAACCAAAGCGCTCAAGACCCTCCTCTCAAACTCGGTATCATGGGTTAAGAAGCTGGTGAAATTGAGGGAGATATAACCATTAACACCAATTGCAGCCGATGTCACCTTATTTTTTTTATTAGGGGAGAGGAAAAAGTCTAAGCGCTCTACCACCCCTTCGAGCTTCTCCGGGAGGGTAATATTGCCAATATTGCTTAGCGTCATGCTGAAAAGTTTATCCCCATAGAAATCGCTAAGTAATTTCATAAAGGGTTTCTTCAAGACATTGGGAGCATAACGAATTACGGGGATGCGTCGTCCAACAACGTTGCGAGATATCTGAAGGCTAAGTTGTTTCTCATTGACCCCACCCCTTATTTGGTATTTAACTTGCTCTAAAATCTCCTCAAATTCGTAGTGCCCTAGGCGAGGATCAATTCCCACGGCAGTAAAGAGGCTAAAATTACGCACTGTTTTAGAGTTGAATATACGTCGCACATTGATTGGGACTTGCACCCTAAGGGGTCGGTAGTGCCGCTCCTTGTCAACCTGTTCCTCTTGGATGGTCTGAAGAGCTTCGATAAGGAGGGCTACCAAAAATTCTGTAATAGTCGCTTGGTGAAAGCTGCTCAACTCTTTAAGCTCCTCAACCGACATTCTAGCTGATATCGCCTCGACCCTATCGGTGTAGAGAGCTCTCTTTCCCAGGTGAAAAGCCTCAGTTTGGGAGGCAAAGAGGGCTTTACGTGGCTTATAAAAGCGCTCAAATGAGTCCTCGCCCTCCTCAAGAGAGGGTGGGTCTTGGGGGTAGAGGATGTGGGGGTCCCCCTCCATCTCTTTACGGCTCAATCCAAAGTATTGGGCCAAGAGGGTCTTCAAGAAGGAGAGGGCTCCAGTCCCATCGGTTAGGGCGTGAAAAAACTCAACTGCAATTGTCCGCTCACGATAGAGCACCTTAAAGAGGTACCTGTTAGCCCCTTTTTTACGGTCGATATAGCCACATGGGAAATTGCTATCTTCATAGATCTCAAGGGGGCGTCGATTGGGGAGAAAATAGTACCAATAGAAGCCTTGGTGGAGTGAGACTGCAAAGTTGGGGTAGCGCTTAAGGGTCACCTCAGCGGCCTTTAAAAGGCGCTTTGGGTCAACATCGACCTTCAAGCGGGCTGCAATCCTAAAGATGTGGGAGTTGTAGCGGGCTACCGTTGGTGGATAGATAATCGCCGAATTGTCGAGAGGGATTAGCTCATCATTATTTTGCCTTCTCACACCCCCCACCCTTTAAACCCGTTTGTAGAAAGGGGTTTTAACTAACTTGGCCCGTTTATGTTTGCCGTGAATTTCTATCTCTACCACATCTCCAAAGGAGAGCCCCTTTTGACGCGAAATTAGGGCAAAACCACAAAAGATTCCCAATGTGGGACTCTTGGTACCACTGGTTACAAATCCAATCTGCTCATCTTCTAAAAAGACCGGCTGCCCGTGGCGGGGAACGGCGTTATCGAGCATCTCAATTCCACGCAGTGAGCGAGGAACCCCTTTAAGATGTTGCTCCATGAGGGCTTCTTTACCGCAAAAATCCTCTTTATCTAGTTTAACAAAGGGGGTTAGATTGGCCTCTAAAGGGGTAATCTCCTCAGAGATTTCGTGCCCATAGAGGGGGAGGCGCGCTTCAAGGCGCAGGGTGTCACGACAACCCAAGCCACACGGGATTAACTCCTCTTCCCCCCCCGCTTCGAGGAGAAGCTTCCAAAGGTCAACGGCCTGCTCGTTGTCACAATAGAGTTCAAAGCCATCTTCTCCTGTATAGCCGTTACGCGAGACGAGGCAGCGAATATTATTGATTGAGATATCTGAAAAGAACCGGAAGAACTTGAGGGAAGCTGCTTCAGGCGAAAGTTTCGCCATCACGGCTTCTGCTTTGGGTCCTTGGAGGGCCAAAAGGGAGATATGGTCTGAGAAGTCGGTAACCTTCACCTCCCCCTTGTAGAGGGACGCTTTAGGGTTCTCTTCAATAATCCACTTCAAATTCTTAGCAGTGTTGGCAGCATTCATCACTACCCAATACTCTTCACTGTTGAGGCGATAGACAATTAGGTCGTCGACCACCGTCCCGTTGGGGTAGCACATCAAGGTGTAAACTATCTGCCCATCTTCCAGACTAGCCACCCTATTGGTTGTCAAATAGTCGAGATACTCTCCCGCCTTAGGCCCTGAGACCATACACTCTCCCATGTGGGAGATATCAAAAAGGCCACACCTTTGACGCACCGCGTGGTGTTCATTAGTAATTCCGGTAGCGTAATGGAGGGGGAGATTCCACCCCCCGAAATCGACCATCCTCACCCCAGGGTAACGACTGTACTCTTCGTAAAGTGGTGTATGACGCATTGAGGCTCTCTCCTTATGAATTGATGTGGGCAACCGCTTCAATCTCTACCAAGACCCCTTTGGGGAGTTTGGCGATCTCTATCGTTGAGCGGGCCGGTAGTGGCAAATCGCTAGAGAAGTAGGAGGCATAGATTTGGTTAACAGTGGCGAAGGTCCCCATATCTTGTAAAAAGATGGTGGTTTTAATCACATTATCCAAGGAAGAGTTGGCCGCCTCCAAAACAGCGCTGAGGTTTTTTAATACCTGATGGGTTTGGCTCTCTATACCCCCCTCAACTACAGTTCCAGCATCGTCGATGGTTGGGATTTGACCCGAGGTGAAGACCAAGTTTCCAAAACGAATCGCTTGTGAATAGGGACCAATGGCTGCCGGGGCAGCTTTAGTGGCAATTACTTCTTTTTTCATCTCTAGCTCCTTTTCCCCCATTTGGGGGCTTCTGAAAAGATAACAGAATGGAGCTACTCATACTAGTCTTTGAAAGCCATAATCGTTTTAAGGAGCTCAACAAGTTTTCTAATTTTCGCATCATCCTCATCCCCTCGCGGGTGATAGCCAATTATTGAACATCCCACGATATTGAACTCGCTACTCACCAGCTCAATCGCCTTAATAAGGTCTGTAAAGCGAAATCCTCCCGGTACCGGGTTAGAGACTGCCTCAAAATCGACAGGGTTTAGGACATTGAGGTCGATGTGGAGATAAATATTATTCCTCTGCCCCTTTGCTACAACGAGGTTCAACAACTCGTTACACTCGTCACAGGCAGCGATTATTGTCATCTTGTTATCGACAATAAATTGGCGCTCAGTATGCTCTAAATCACGTTGCCCAGCATAGACAATCTGATCCACCGTGAGTGGCCCTTTCAGATAGTTGAGATAGCTTTGGGACCCCTCCCCCAACAGGAGTCGGACCGACATACCGTGGAAGCGGTGGGTGAGGGAAGTTTCGGGGGTGTGAAGGTCGCCATGGGCTCCATACCAAATGAGAGTAAAGTTCCCCCCATAGAGGTGGTTAAGGTAGCTTATTGGGACAAGATCGCTTCCACAGTCTCCCCCTAGAGTGACAAGTCTAGCCGGTTTTTCGCTCTCCAAGATTTTTGATATTTGCTCAGCATGTTTGAGAATTTCGTGTTGGTACCAAATCCCCTCAACCTTTTTGGCAACCGAATGTTCGTGGACATCAATAACTGCATCTACCCTCTCTTTACCCCACATTTTGAGCATAGCTAAAGCTCCATAATAGGGTCCAGCGCCTACTCCACAACCTTGCCACTGCGGAACCACCAGGGTAAACACTTGAGACATTGCATCCCTCCCAAATAACTGTTAGTCCATTCTAACCTGTTTTGGGAGGGAGTGCAAACTTAAACAAAGAGTTGTTGCCTTTCGTAGGCCTCTAAGGGGTAGCGTTCCAACACATATTCCATGTCTTTATCACCTCTACCTGAGAGGTTGACTAAGATGGTCTCATCCCTCCCCATCTTTGGGGCAATATTTGCCGCATAACCGACGGCATGGGCACTCTCCAAAGCTGGGATTATCCCCTCTAGACGACTTAAATTATAGAACGAAACGAGGGCATCTCGGTCGGTGGCTATCACATACTTTACCCGCTCGATATCGCGGAGGTAGCAGTGTTGTGGTCCCACCCCAGGGTAATCAAGACCACTGGCAATCGAGTAGACAGGGAGGGGTTCTCCCTGCTCATCTTGGAGGAGGTAGCAGGCAAACCCGTGGATTATCCCCTTGGTTCCATAGGCCATTGTTGCCGCATGGTCTCCGGGTTCGGGTCCTCTTCCTCCCGGCTCAACCCCATAAATCTCCACCTCACCGTCGTCAAGGAAGCCACTAAAGATCCCCATCGCATTGGAGCCTCCTCCAACACACGCTACCACTTTATTGGGTAATTTGCCGTTCATCTCTAGAAACTGCTCTCTAGCCTCCCTTCCCACCACACTCTGGAAATCGCGCACCATCATGGGGAAGGGGTGGGGTCCAACGACTGAGCCAATCGCATACATCGTTGTTTTAGGGTCTTCTAGGTAGGCTTCAAAGGCGGCATCAACAGCATCTTTTAGGGTCTTAGTCCCACTGGTCACCGGGACCACTTTAGCCCCCAACACCTTCATCCGCTTCACATTGGGGGCCTGTTTCTTCACATCAACCTCCCCCATGTAGATATCACACTCGAGGCCAAGGAGGGCGGCAGCTGTTGCCAAGGCGACGCCGTGTTGCCCCGCCCCGGTCTCAGCAATTACTTTCCTCTTTCCCAACCGTTTAGCCAATAAGGCCTCCCCTAAGCAGTGGTTAATCTTATGAGCTCCGGTGTGGTTTAAATCTTCCCGTTTTAGGTAAATTTTAGCGCCTCCCAACATCTCACTCAACCTTTTGGCGTAGTAGACGGGGGTAGGACGTCCTGTATAGGTATTTTGTAGCATCGTTAATTCTTCGATAAAAGTGGGGTCATCTTTTACTTTTAGGTAGGCTTCACTTATCTCATTCATCACCGTTACGAGCGGCTCTGGTATAAATGCTCCTCCGTAGGTGCCAAAGAAGCCTTTCTCATCGGGTTGTAGTTCATTGAGTCTCTTCTCTATTTTTGCCATTGTCTCTCTCCTTCAGAATTTTTCCAAATTGTGAATCATCTTGCTTGAGAATTTTTGACCCGCGGGTAATTTTGCAGAGGCTAATACCTAGCTCACTGGCAATATCGCGCTGGGTCTTCCCTTGGTGTAATTCCTTCATGAGACGCCAACGTAAGGCAAAATCGTATTTTTCACGTTGCGTAAAGAGCTCTTCAAAGAGCTTTTGCATCGCCCTTTGGTCATTTGTGTGAGTAAAAACTTTTACCAACTCTTCTAAATCATCCATAACTACTCCGATTGATGGGTGACGTTACTATATGTAGAAACAAAAGTCAATATAGTCTTGCCTTATTTTTCTCATTCGTCATAATAGGGGTTAAGTGGAGGGGTCTATGCCAGAGAAAAAAGATTTAAGTCCTGAAGTCCAAAAAATAGTTGTTGGAATGCAAGTTAATGAACTTACTGAGAGTGTCGTTTACCACAGAATTGCAAAGCGTGTCAAAGATCAACACAATAGGGAGATTTTAGAGCGCATCGGTGATGAGGAGGCCCGCCACGCTAAGATATGGGAGGGGTACACCAAAGTAAAGGTTAAACCTCAGAAGCTAAAAATTTTATGGTACTCCCTTTTAAGCAGAATCTTCGGGTTCACTTTTGCCCTCAAATTGATGGAGCGGGGCGAGGGAGAGGCGAGTCTCACCTACCGCTCAATAGCCCACGAAATTCCTCAAGCTGAGGAGATTGCTAGAGATGAAGATCACCATGAGGAGCAACTTATAGCCCTTCTCGACGAGGAGCGACTCCGCTATGTGGGGTCGATGGTGCTTGGTCTAAGTGATGCCCTAGTGGAACTCTCCGGGACCCTAGCCGGTTTAACCTTTGCCCTCCAAAACACCCGCTTAATAGCCCTCTCGGGGCTCATTACCGGAATCTCGGCGACTCTCTCGATGGCGAGTAGCGAATACCTCTCTTCACGCTCTGAAGGGAGTCATGATACGGCGCTCAAAAGTGGTCTCTACACCGGTGCAATCTATCTGCTAACGGTTGCCTTTTTAGTCCTCCCCTACCTCCTCCTCCCTAAAGAGGGGTACATGGCAGCTCTCCTAATAATGTTGGGCGTTGTCATCTTAATTATCGTTGCTTTCACCTATTACATCTCGGTGGCAAAAGATGTACCCTTTTTAAAGAGGTTTGTAGAGATGGCAGGGATAAGCCTTGGAGTGGCTACACTCTCTTTCTTTATTGGGATTGTGGTGAAGAAGACCCTTGGAATCGATATTTAGGGGGCTAAAATGCAACATGAAGTCAAAAAAACACAAAATCTACTCAACAGCGGGGGAGAAATTGTTGAAGAGGGGTGGGCTCGCCGCCCCCTCTGGCGCTACGATAGACGCCATATAAAAGCCAATAAATGGAGGATAAAGGAGTGGGATTACTACTCAGTTATGAGCCATGACCACAAGTTTAGCCTCTGTGTCACCTTCAGCGACCTAGGTTATGCGGGGCTCTTTGCCCTCGCCTTCATCGATTTTGAGAGGAAGGCAGTGGCCCAAATAGACGCCACCAAACTCTTCCCTAAGGGGAAGCTAGGGCTCCAACCCCACTCGGGAGACTATGCTGTGGGTTGGGCTAACGACAAGTTTAGAATTGCCCTTAGCCGCAAAGGAAATAAAAGAAGAGTAATAGTGGGGGCCCCCTCTCTACTCCTCCCCGATGGTTCAGTGGGACTCGATGCCGATTTAACCCTGGAACAACCTAAAAACTTAGAGAGCTTAAATATTGCCACCAGTTGGAGTGAAAATCGGCGCGCCTTCTATCTCAATGAGAAGATTAATTGTATGCCCACCACAGGTAAAGTGCGCCTTGGAGAGCGCCACCTCACCCTTAATAGCAACGAAGCTTTTGGCCTCTTAGATTGGGGACGAGGGGTGTGGACCTATAGTAACCGCTGGTTCTGGTCTTCAGCCTCAGGCCTCCTCGATGAGCGTACCTTCGGGTTCAACCTTGGCTACGGTTTTAGTGATCGCTCACCAGCGAGTGAGAATGCAATTATCTACGACAACAAAATCTACAAACTGGAAGAGGTCAAATTTGAGATTCCCCCCTCTTACACCGACCAGTGGAAAATTACAAGTAGCGATAACCGCTTTGAAATGACCTTTGACCCGGTGGTCGACCGACAAACTGAAACCAATCTCCTCGTTATAAAGTCGGATCAACACCAAGTCTTTGGTTACTTCAATGGTTATGCCACCCTTAACGATGGGACCAGGCTGTTGGTAAAAGATTTTCCCGGCTTTGCTGAAGATGTCTACAACCGTTTTTAATTGGGGCGCTCAATCTCCAAAACCACCTCTTTGCTCTTGGCTAACTCGAGCATCCGCTTAATGCGGTTCTCTATCGCTCCTGCTGAGCACTTAAAATGGTGTGTTAACTCTTTCATAGGGGTCCCTTTGCACCACTCAAACAATAGCTCCATCTCGTCGATATCACGTCGCCTAAGGTGCCACTCGCGGGTGAAATAGGTCTCACTAAAGGTTTTACCGCAGGCACTGCACCGATAGCGCTTATACTGGGTAATTGGTTCACGGGTACTAGTGTAGTAGCCGTGCGGTTGGTACCACCGCTTCTTAATCGCATTCTCCGGGTTGTGAAAGTAACACTCGGGATTTGGACACCGTTTAGTTGTTCTATTAATAGCCATCACTTTAGCCTCCTATCCCAACAACCCCACCTTTAAATATTCTGCTTCAATGTTTGTTATCTTCTACAAATTGTTGTATCTTATAAGCGTTGCTATACCAGTAAAAATTGGGTGCCAGTTTATAAATTAAGAGAGATAGTTCCATGTCAAGATTTGTTGTTGGACAATTCAGTGAATCTTTCCCTCCCCTCACCGATGGGGTTGGCTTTGTTGTAAAGAATTATACCGAATTATTGTTAGCCAATGGGTATGAAGCCTACGCTGTGGTCTCGGGTGAACATAGAAAGAGGGGGTATGCGAAGGATCACCAAGCGGGAATCGATTATACTATTCGCGCTAGTATGTATCCCCTCCCCCGTATCAGACCCTATGGAGTTATCGTAAAGGGGCGAAATTTTAAGGGTGAAGTGGGTAAGATCAATTTCGATTTAATTCACGCCCATGCCCCATTCACGCTGGGACGCTATGCCCAAAAGTTGGCAAAAGAGCAAGACATTCCCCTTGTTGCCACCTTCCACACCCTCTACAAAGATGACTTCATCGCCGTGCTTGGCTCAAAGAGGATTGCTAATCTCTTAATGAAGATTATTATAGCCCGGTTTGAGAAGGCTGATGAGGTGTGGACCCCCTCCCTCTGGAGTAAAAAGAGGCTCCAAGAGTACGGATTCTCAGGTGATATCGTCGTGGTCCCCAACGGGACCGACTTCACCCTTCCCACTGATGAAGAGTATCGAGAATACCAAGAGCGGGGGAGAGAGCTTGCAGGCGTTGACCCCACCACCCCTCTCCTCCTCTACGTTGGCCAAATCAATGAGAAGAAAAACCTTCAACTGATTTTAAACTCCCTCCTGTTAGCCCACCAAAAGGGGGTCAATTTTAAGATGGTCTTTGTGGGTGATGGGGCTGACCTCTCAAAATTTAACACCTTTGTTAAAAAGAACGCCTTAGAGGAGAAGATAACTTTCATGGGGCGCGTTGTTGACAGAGGGGCGATTAAGGCACTCATGGCCGCTGCAACCCTCTTCCCCTTCCCCTCGCAGTACGATGTCTCCCCCCTCGTGTTGAGAGAGGCAGCCGCTTTCAGCCTCCCCCTCCTCAACACTAAAGATTCAGCGACCGCCTTTGTCACCACCAACGGGGTTGACGGGTTTATTACCGAGAACTCTTTTGAGGCATTCTCTAAAACTTTAATTGAACTAATAGGAGACCCCACTTTATGTGAAAAGGTGGGACAAGCAGCCCGAACGAACCTCTACATAAGTTGGCAAGATGTGATTAGTGAAGTGAGTGAGCGGTATGCTAATCTAATTGAAAGGCGCCGTAAATAAGGTGTCCACACTGGCG
>DUOJ01000011.1 GCA_012838895.1 Spirochaetales bacterium | reverse complement strand
GAGGGGCGGTCAGTAAACAAATTTACCTATGAAACTGACGTGTTCTCAATAGAATTCAACCCTAAAGGGGCGGCTGTCTCGAGCTTAAAGCTGAAGAATCACCTCGATAAAGGCTCTCCGGTTGAGATGGTCTTCAATGGTGATACTGGTGTGGATGCCTTTTTGCTCTATGGAGGGAACGATACAACAAGCCCAGTTGATGCTATTTTCAACTACGAGATTAAGGGAGACCGAGTCGAGTTCTACCAAACATTTGGTGTTGTTGGAGCTGATGGTAAGTTGACCGGAGAAGAGTTTACCCTCACCAAGACCTATCGTTTTGGTGGTTCTGACTATCTCTTTGAGATCTCTATTGCAATTACAAACTCACAAAATAAGGCGATTCCTCTCAACTACAATGGCTACGCCTACACCCTAGCTTTTGAGCCACAGTTGGGCCCCTCTTTCACCGAAGTCCCCGACAACAAATACACCTATCGACGCCTCTATATTGGTCAAGGAGGGAAGAAGTCGACCCCTAAGCTTAAAAATGGGCTCTATGAGACCAACGACTTTATAACCTGGGCAGCGATTGCCGGTAAGTATTTCTCTGTTATTGGAATTCCCGACCAGACCCGTTACAACATCTCGGTAACCGAAGAGAAGGGGACAGAGATCCCCCTTGAGTCGAGAATGTACTTCTCGCGCCCCGCTTACAAAACAGCGAGTGGTAAAGATGTCTTTAGGTTCTACGTCGGTCCCCAGTTGAAGCAACACATGACGATCTACAACGATGCTAGCCAAAATAGCTTCGGTTTAGCCGACCTCCACCTTGAAAAGGCCCTCGATAGCAGTTCGTGGCTCGGATGGCTCGAGAGTATTTTGAAGTGGGTCCTACAATTCTTCTACAAGTTAATTCCCAACTACGGTGTTTCAATTATCCTCTTAACAATCTTGATTAAATTGATCTTGCAACCCTTCTCCAAGAAGAGTATGGAGTCGGCAGCTAAAATGCAGACCCTCAATCCACAGATGGAGGAGCTGCGTGAGAAGTATAAAGATAACCCCACAAAACTAAACCAAGAGATGGGAGAGCTCTATAAGCGGGAGAAGATTAGCCCCTTAGGTGGCTGTCTGCCAATGCTGTTACAGTTCCCCATTTTTATTGCCCTCTACGGCCTACTCAACAAGCACTTTGAGCTACGCGGAGCAATGTTTATCCCTGGGTGGATTGAGGACCTCTCCCTCCCTGAGGCGATATTCACTTTTAGCCGTTTCTCGCTCCCCTTTATAGGCTCCAGTATTCGCCTCCTCCCCATCCTCTATGGAGCATCGATGATCCTCTCCTTTAAGATTACCCAATCTGGGGGACAGCAACAGGGGGGTATGGGTGGTAAGTTTATGATGTACGGTATGCCAATAATGTTCTTCTTTATCCTCTACAACGCCCCCTCTGGGCTCCTCTTGTACTGGATGGTGATGAACATAATCTCAATTGGGCAACAACTGATAGTCAACAAACGGCGTGCCAAGAAGGGAGACGTAGTTGAAGTTGAACAAAAGGTTGAACCGTTTAAGAAGAAAAAGTAGGTCCTTTTAGGAGTAATTTAGTAATGATTAGAGAATTTGAAGGTAAAAATGAACAAGAAGCGATTGCAAAAGCAATGGAAGAGCTTCAAGTTGAGTTAGATGAATTTGATGTTGAAGTTGTTGAAGGCTCTAAAAGGGGCCTCTTTAAGAAGGGCAATGTCCGCATAAGGGTGCGTCTTGAGGATGAGAATTCAGACTACGAAGAGAAGATTATCACCTTTGTCGAAACCCTTTTGGAGAAGATGGGCTACCCCTCTACCGTGAAGGTCAATTACCGCGACAACGCCAAACTTGGTCTTGAAATCGTCTCAGATGATTCTGCAATAATTATTGGGCGTAAGGGGAAGAACCTCGACGCCATTCAGCTCTTGGTCAACGTCTATGGTGGTCAACTTAATATGGGGACCAAGATTGTGGTCGATAGCGAAAACTACCGCCTCCGCCACGAAGAGAACCTCGTGAAGCTCGCCTTTAGTTCGGCTGAGCAGGTTAAGCGCAGTGGGCGCTCCCGGCTCCTTGAGCCAATGAACCCCTTTGAGCGCCGCCTAGTCCACACTGCCCTTAACACCATGGAGGGGGTAACCACCAAGAGTGAAGGAGAGGGGCTCTACAAACAGGTGAGAATCTCAATCGATGATGAGCTACCACCACTGAGGAAAAAGTAGGGGTCTATGGTTAGGAAGGGATTACAACGTTTTACAAGTGAATCGGTCAGTGAAGGGCATCCCGACAAGGTGTGTGACCAGATCTCAGATGCTGTTTTAGATGAGTGCTTGCGAAGAGATAAAAACTCGCGTGTCGCCTGTGAAGTTTTTGCCACAACTGACACCGTAATCGTCGGGGGGGAGATTACCACTAAGGAACTCCCCGATATTGACTCCATAGTCCGCTCTGTCGTTAAAGAGGTGGGCTACACCCATAAGAACAGTGGCTTCGATTATGAGACCTTAAAGGTTATCCAGATAATTCAAAGTCAGTCCCCCGATATTGCATTGGGGGTTGATGCTTCAACCAGCTCCTCAGGGGAGCAGGGGGCGGGAGACCAGGGGATGATGTTTGGTTATGCCACCAACGAGACTCCCCAGCTGATGCCAGCTCCCATAATCTTTAGCCATAACCTCCTTGAGAGGGCCGCCCAAGTGCGTAAAGCAAATAGTGATACTTTTCTCCGTCCCGATGCCAAAGCGCAAGTGACGGTGGTTTATGAGCATTGCACCCCCGTTAAAATTGAGACGGTGGTCCTCTCCCACCAGCATGCAGCAGAAGTGGGACAAAAGGAGTTGGCCAACTACCTCAAGCATGAGGTGATAGAGCCCGTCCTTGGCCCTACCGGCCTTCTAGATGCCAATACAATCTACCATATCAACCCCACCGGCAGGTTTGTTATTGGGGGACCCCACGGCGATGTTGGACTAACTGGTAGGAAGATTATTGTCGATTCCTATGGGGGGATGGCCCGCCATGGGGGGGGAGCTTTCAGTGGAAAAGACCCCTCGAAAGTGGACCGCTCTGGCGCTTATATGGCCCGCTTTGTCGCTAAGAACTTAGTTGCTTGGGGGCTCTGTAGTCGTTGTGAAGTTCAACTCTCCTACGCCATTGGGATTGCTGAGCCAATTTCAATTATGGTCGACTCTTTTGATACGGGCGAGATTGATGACGGGGAGCTGGAAGAGTTGGTTAAACGGGAGTTTGATTTAACGCCGGCCGCTATCATTAAGCGCCTCGACCTGCTGCGTCCCATCTACCAAGAGAATATGAACTATGGCCATTTTGGGCGAGAAGGGGTCCCTTGGGAGGCGGTATTAAAGCGTCCCGAAGGTCTTTTCTAAAAATAGTTTAATTTCACGACTCCGTTCTTTGGAGAATTGAGCCCCATGTTGTTGAATAATCTCCCCCGCTAAATAGGAGGCGCAGAAACCACTCGCCTCAAGGGAGAGGTGGCGACAGAGACCGTAGAGGAAACCGGCAGCGTAGGTGTCGCCAGCCCCTGTCGTGTCAACCGCTTTGGCGGGTCCTTCGAGGGGAACCTTGATAACCTTTCCTTGGTGGCAGATATAAGAGCCGCGCTTCCCATCCTTAACAATTGCTGTTTCACACAACTTTCCCAACGACTTACAACACTCCCGTGGGTCGTAGTTGTCAAAGAGGTAGCGTGCCTCTTCGCTATTGGCAAAGACGAGATCAACATGGTCTCTAATTAGGGAGAGGAATTGGTCGCGGTTACGCCCTACCGCAAAGGGGTCGGCGATATCAAAGGAGATCTTTGTCTCCCCCTCTTCGGCTATTTCAATTGCCCTTAAAATTGAACTCTTCTGGTTGGGGGTGTCCCACATATAGCCGGTGAAGTGGAAGTAATCGGCATCTTTGATACTCTGGGGGACGATATCATCGGCCTTAAAGAGGCGATTAGCCCCTAAATAGGTGTTCATTGTCCGCTCTGAGTCCTCTGTAATTAAGATAATTGAGCTCCCGGTAGGCTCTTCACAGTGGGCTAGCTCATCTTTAACGCCCGCGGAGGCTAAGCAGTCGTGGTAGATTGATCCATACTCGTCATCGCCCACTTTTCCGGCAAGGGTCGTCTCAATTCCTAACGCAGCAAGGGTAATAATCGTATTGGGACACGAGCCCCCACACGAGAATTGCTTCGCTTTTTTCTCTATATAGCTTAGGAGCTCTTGGCGCCTTTTTTTCTCAATTAGGTGCATTGTCCCCTTGTAGATTCCTAGGTGCCCAAGGTCCTCACTCGTTAGCGTTGCTGTTATATCGATTAGGGGGTTTCCAATGCCGTACACTTTTCCGATTTTTCTGCCCATGCCCCTATACTACTTTGGTTCGCTCTCATCTTCAATAAGATTGTAAATTATAAGTTTCCCTTGTACGATTAGGGTATGGATGCATTTGTCATTGAGGGGGGGCGTCCCCTAAAGGGGAGAGTTGAGATTAGTGGTAATAAGAATGGGGCTCTGCCGTGCTTGGCAGCAACCCTCTTAACCGATGAGGTTGTCACCCTCCACAACATCCCTGTAATTCACGATGTCTTGGTGATGGTCAATCTCTTGAAGACCCTCGGCTCTAGCGTCGAGTGGATTGGCCCCAACTCCCTCTCAGTTCAAACCTCTTCGATTGAGGAGATGCGTAGTATCGTCTTCCCCGTTGAGTTGGTCGATGCAATTAGGGCTTCAATCCTTTTAGCTGGCCCCATGGTGGCGCGTGCTCGGGGGATCTCTCTTCCCCCCCCCGGTGGTGATGTGATTGGCTTCAGACGCCTCGATACCCACTTCTTCGCCTTTGAGGCACTAGGGGCCCTTTGTGAAATTACCCCAGAGGGGTACCTTGAAATAGACTCCCCCAACTTGAAGGGCTCTTCAATCTTCTTAGATGAGGCTTCGGTGACAGCGACCGAGAATATCATAATGGCAGCTGTCTTAGTTGAGGGGCGCACCGAAATTAGGAATGCCGCCAGCGAACCCCACGTGCAAGACCTGTGTCGCATGCTCTCTCTCATGGGGGCAAGTATTGGGGGGATTGGCTCCAACTTGATCACCATCGAGGGGCGTAAAGTCCTCAAGGGGTGTGAGTTTACCATCTCGAGCGACTACATGGAGGTGGGCTCCTTTATTGGTCTGGCGGGGGCTACCGGAGGGAGCGTTGAACTTGAGCATGTTGATTTAGAATACCTCCCCATGATAGCCAACGGCTTTGAGCGAATTGGTATCTCGTGGGAGGTGATAGGGGAGCGTAGCATCCGGGTGGACTCTACTCAATCACGAAAAATTCTACGCACCGTTAGTGGACAAACCAACAAGGTTGAAGATGCCCCTTGGCCCGGCTTCCCAGCCGACCTTTTGAGTATCATAACAGTAGTGGCAACCCAGATGGAGGGCTCCCTTCTAATCCACGAAAAGATGTACGAGTCACGGATGTTCTTTGTCGACTGGCTAATTCGGATGGGGGCCGACATCATCCTCTGTGACCCCCACCGGGCAATTGTCAATGGGCCAAGAACTCTCAAGCCAGCGATTATGAGCTCCCCTGATGTGCGGGCTGGAATGGCGTTGGTAATTGCTGCCCTCTGCGCTGAAGGGGTCTCAACAATCCAAAACATCTACCAAATTGAGCGGGGGTATGAACGGTTATTGGAGAAGCTATTGGGGCTTGGTGCAAACATCCAACGTTTGGGTTAATCGCTTGTTTATTAAAGAGTTCTGCCAAGTTTCATAAACTTTCACACAATCCATACAACACTAGTCCACAGGTTATCCACAACCTAACTTAGTAAGTTGTGACACTACAATAAACCCACCCTCTTAGGCTAGTAAAAAGCTATGGTTAATACAGTTGGCCATTAATTGTCAACTCATTGTATATAAAGAATATAGCCTGTTTTCAAAGGGGTTCTTTCTATCATAAATTTATATAAGAAATACAGTATTTTATATAGATATAAAATTGGGGAAAGTGTTACTATGTTAACAACTTATCCACAAGCTTGTAAGTTATACCTTTTGCTAAGTAGTTAATTCAAAACAGATTGGGTAAGAATATCTCGATAGGAGAGTACTTTAGCTCTAGGGGGGGCAAATATTGCTAGTTGGTCGAGCTCCTTAAAGAGCTCTCTTATGTTCCCTGGCCATGAATAGTCTAAGATTTTCTCCATAGTTTCTTGGCTAATAGTACGCTCTTCGCCAATCTTTTTTAGGTGGTGGTCAATTAGTAAGGGGATATCCTCACGCCTCTCTTTAAGGGGGGGGAGGGGGATGACGATAGTGTTGAGGCGGTTTATTAAATCAAAGCGGATAGTGTTGCTGCTGTGTAATTCTTCGAGGGGGCGGTTAGAGGCGGTGATTAGTTTAAAATTTGAAAACTCTATTTTATCACTACCTACCGGCCTAAAGCGTTTAGTCTCAAGTAGCCTTAAAAGTTTACCCTGAATAGAGGGCTCTAAATCTTCAATCTCATCGAGAAACAAAATTCCCCCATCAGCACTTTTAACCAACCCAAGGCGATCATTTTTAGAATCAGTATAGGCCCCCTTAACACTCCCAAAGAGGTGGACATCGGCCAGGTTGGTAGGTATGGTGGAGCAGTTTTCTACCACATATGGCCCCTTACAGCAACTTTCATAGCGGAGTAGAGTGGCAACGACCTCCTTACCTGTCCCTGTCTCTCCTGAGATATGGACGTTGGAGAAGCGCGAACCCACCTCCTTAATAATCTTACGCACTTTGACTATCTGGGGGGATTGGCCAACTAAGAGTGAGGCGTGCCAATCCTTCTCCTCCTCTTCAACGATTTTAGCGAGGTGTTTTTCGAGAAGGTGGGAGGCTATCACCTCAACTCCACCTAATGTGACGACCGCCTCAACTAGCTCCTCAATGGTAAAGGGGATGGTCACCACCCCATAATTATGGTCGCTGAGGCGCTGAGTTCCGAAGGGGAGGTGAGAGTGGTCAGCAATTACCAACTTGGGGGCATTGAGGTGGTCTAGAAAGAAGTAATTTGTGAAGCCTCCGCTACAAAACTTTTCGTCAATTAGGATAAAAGGGTGGAGGTCATTTTTGAGGAGGATGGGGAGATTTTTCAATTGGGTGGTAGCTGTTATGGTGTGGCAAGGGCACTTCAACTGATTATCGATGTGAGAGCGCAATTTGGGGTCTTTCGTCACTAGAAACAGGGACACAGCTCTTCTCCTATCTGGGATAGGAGAAGTATAACGGCGAGCAGGGCGATAGAGAATGTCCGAAAAACGAGACACCTATGTCAAGCTAAAAGCTCCTATTTAAATACTCGATGGCTTCTTTTAAAACAGGGTCAAATTCAACGTCAGCTATCGGGCGCTCTTCGTAGGGAATTGCGTTGAGGTATTCACGTCTCACCAGGAGACGGTAGACCTCTTTGCCGAAGGGGGGGTCTTCACCAACTACACTATCTAGGAAGAGTTGAACATTCTCAAAGGAGAAGCCGGGGTGTTCTGCAACAAACTCCTCAACCACACCACTGTTGGTAAATTCGAGGTAGGCCTCCATCTCATCATCAGCGATGTAGACGTCGTCAACTTCTATATCGACTGGAATTCCTACAGTGTGGATCTCCGCTCCCGAGGGGGTCTTGTATTGGCTGGTGGTGAGGGTGTAGTACCCATCGCCAAAGGGGGAGACAATCTGGATTAACCCTTTCCCAAAGGTTTGAGACCCAATTAGGGGGCTCCGTTTGTTATCTTGGAGGGCCCCCGCTAAAATCTCCGAGGCTGAAGCTGACCCCTTATTAACGAGGGTTACTAAGGGCATCGTTGAGGGGACTAAGGACCCTTTGTTGGCCTTCAGCGTCTGGTCGTGGTCGGCATTTTTACCCCTAACATGGACAATCGTATCTCCCGAGAGGAACATATCGGCGACAGAGAGGGTTGAATCAACAATCCCTCCTGGGTTGTCTCTAAGGTCTAAGATGATAGCCTTAACATCCTCCTCTAGGAAGGTTAAGAGCTCTTTATGGACTTGTTGAGCGGTTGAATTGGTAAATTGGGTAATTCTAAGATACCCAATGTCCCCCTCTAAAATATCGGCAGAGACGGTGGGAACTGTCACAATTTTACGTACGACTGTCACGTCGAAGGTCGATTGACCCCGCAAGATGGTGAGGATTACCTCGGTATCACTCTTCCCCTTGAGGGCCCTTGAAGCCTCTTGGGCCTCCATAGAGTCGACCGGCTCCCCGTCGATGTGACTGATGAGGTCTCCGCTTCGCAAGCCCGCCTTCTCCGCGGGGGAACCGGGGAAGACGCTTGTAATACTCACCATATAGGTCTCGGGTTTGCTGAAGTCGCGGTACTCGAGGTAGTGCTTTGAGATATAAGCCCCAATTCCGCCGTAGGTGCCGGAGGTGTCTTCACTAAAGTCGGCGGCATCCTTAGAGAGGATATAGGCCGAATACTTGTCATCTAAACCTGAAAAGAGCCCCTTAGCCATACTCTCGTAGACTGCGTTGTGATCGATATCGAAGAGGAAGTCGCGGGCGACTAACCTGTAGAGGAGCTCAAGCTTTTGCATGTTCGTGGCAATCTCATCTTGTTGAGACTGGGAAGCTGAAGAGAATGTTGAGCCCAAGAACTTGGGGATGAAATTCTCACCAACCCCTGTAGCTGCAGTTGCTTGCCCAACAAAGAGAACCAAGATTACCAACAACACGATCGTCTTTGTTTTTCTCATGGTGCAAGTATACTTCTTTTTAATCCCGCTGACTACAAAGGGAGAGTTGACCATACCAATTTCTAAGCGTACACTTGCGCTATGTTTCTATTTGTCGACTATCCTGCATGGATAACTCCCGAGGTAATTCCCGGATTGCCGGTGCGCTGGTATAGCCTGATGTACCTAGTTGCTTTTGCGATAGCCTTCCTTCTATTCAACCGCCAGCGGCGTAAAGGGGTTATCGAGTGTACCCTTGACGACACCTACTCCCTTTTCCTCTACACCATTACAGGTCTCATTGTGGGGGCGCGTCTTTTTTCAACCCTCTTCTATCACGGCTCCTCCTACTACTGGACTCACCCCTGGAAGATCTTCTGGCCCTTCTCAAGGGGGAAGTTTGTAGGGCTACCGGGGATGAGTTACCATGGGGGACTTGTTGGTGTGGTGGTGGGCCTCCTTATTTTTACCCGTAAGAACAAAAAAAACTTCCTTGAGGTGGGAGACGCTTTAGTGGCAGCTATCCCCCTCGGTTACACCTTTGGAAGGCTGGGCAATTTTATCAACGGAGAGTTGTGGGGGAGGGTCTCGACCAAACCGTGGGCGATGGTCTTTCCCAACGCCCCCTCCTACTCAGTCTCTTACGAGTGGGTCCGTAATATTGCCGACCAGCTTGGCATAGCCTACACTAGTGGCTCAATGATCAACTTGCCACGCCACCCTAGCCAGCTCTATGAGGCCCTCTTTGAGGGGGTTCTCCTTTGGCTCTTCCTCTGGTTTGTCATCCGTAAGCGCAACAAGTTTCCCGGCTACACCATCGGGTGGTATTTAGTGGGCTATGGAGTTGTCCGCTTCTTTATCGAATATTTTAGAGAACCCGACAGCAGTCTTGGGTTTATCATAAACTGGGGGAAGCAGAGTGAACCAACCGCCCTCTTCCTCTCCTTCTTTAATATCTCAATGGGGCAAATCTTTTGTTTTATAATGATTGTCGCCGGAGCTGCTCTCCTCTGCTTTGGTCGGTGGCATAGGAGGCGTAGCCGTGGAAGTTAAGGCGAGGGTTGAAGCCCTAAGAGAGAAGATGAGAAAGGAGGGGGTTGATGCCTACTTCATAACCGGTAGTGACCCCCATGCGAGTGAATATGTCCCTCCCCGTTGGCAAACAAGGGGGTGGATTAGTGGCTTTAGTGGCTCGGCCGGAACGGTGGTAATCACCCAGAAGGAGGCGCTCCTCTGGGTCGATTCTCGCTACTACATCCAAGGGGAACAGCAGATTGCCAACACCCCATTTACTTTACAAAAACTGGGAATGGCAGAGGTGGTTGGGCCTGCAGAGTGGCTGGGAGAGAACCTCCCCGCTAACTCTAAGGTAGCTGTTGACCAAACCTGTTTTACCCTCGCTGACCAGCGCAAGCTCTTAGGAGAACTTAAACCGCGTAATCTTATCTTGGAGGAGCGGGAAGATTGGTTTGATGAGATCTGGCCTAACCGTCCCCCTCTCCCTTTCTCAAAAGTGAAAGCTCTCCCAGTCTCAATTGCAGGGGCCTCAGCGGGTGAGAAAATTGAGATGATTAGAGAGGTGATGCGTGATAAAGGGTGGAGCGATACGATTATCTCCTCCCTTGATGATATCGCTTGGGTCTTAAACCTTAGGGGGGCTGATGTCCCCTACAACCCCGTCTTCCTTGGTTACCTCCTTGTTGGGATGGAGAGGGTCATCCTCTTCACCAACCCCGAGCGCTTTGAAGCAGGGGTATTGGATAGGGGTATTACCCTTAAACCATATGAAGAGATCTTTAGCTACCTTGGGGAGCACTTTACCCCCTCTTCAACCCTCTATATCTCCCCCGATAGGAGTAATTTGCGCCTCATTGGGGCCCTTCCGGCCTCTTTGAAGCGGGTCGAAGGATTAGATATCTCAACTCTCCTTAAGAGTAGAAAGAATAAAACAGAACAGGAGGGGATGCGATTAGCCCATAAAGCTGACGGGGTCGCCATGGTTAAGTTTTTAGCGCAAGTTGCCTCTGGAGAGAAGTGCTACACAGAACTAACGCTAGCTGCTGAGCTGGAGAATTATCGTCGCCAAAGTAGCGACTACCTAGGGCCCTCCTTCTCTACGATAGCCGGGTTTAAGGAGCATGGTGCTCTGGCCCACTACAGCGCATCTGAAGAGTCTTCAGTGGAGTTGGTGGGGAATGGGTTACTGGTGCTCGATTCGGGAGGACAATACACATGTGGGACTACCGATATTACCCGTACCCTCCTCTTCGGAGAGGCGAGTAGTGAGATGATGAGAGACTACACCCTAGTGTTAAAGGGGAACTTAGCCCTCTCTCGCCAACAGTTTCCCTCTCAAACTGCCGGCTACCAACTCGATTCATTAGCGCGTCAGTTTTTATGGCAAGCTGGACTCAACTATGGTCACGGAACAGGGCATGGCGTTGGTTTTTGTCTCAATGTCCATGAAGGGCCTCAAAACATCTCTCCCAGACCAATTGAAGTAGCCCTAGAGGAGGGGATGGTCATCTCCAATGAACCGGGAATCTACCGCGAGGGGAGCCATGGGGTGAGGGTGGAAAATTTGGTGATGGTGCAAAGGGGTGATGTGAGTGAGATGGGGCAATTTTACCGCTTTGAGGTGTTAACGCTAGCCCCCTTCGAGAGGCGCCTAATCGATACAACCCTTTTAAGTGAAGAGGAACAGAGAGAGATTAACGACTACCATGCACGGGTCTATGAAGAGTTGCAGGGTGAGCTCAGTGAGGCTCAGAGGGCTTGGCTTCGTCAAGCAACTTTACCCCTTTAAGATCTCTAATTATATTAAAAGTGTGCTGAAATTATAGGAGTGTATGAAAATGGTTGAACCACTGAAGAGAGTCGACAAGATAGTTAGAAAAGGACCCACCGTCCTCGTTATTATGGATGGGGTCGGATTTGGTAAATATAAGGAGGGGGATGCCTTTGCAGCCGCCCACACCGAAGTATTAGACACCCTTTTTAAAACAGCCCCCTGGACAAAGTTAAAAGCCCACGGGACAGCTGTTGGTCTCCCCTCAGATGAAGATATGGGGAACAGCGAAGTTGGCCACAACGCCATTGGATGTGGTCGAGTTTTTGCCCAAGGAGCCAAGTTGATTAAAGCCTCGATTGAGAGTAACGCGATCTTTGAAGGGGCAGTTTGGAACAAACTAATCGATAACGTTAAAGAGAAGGGGAGCACCCTCCACTTTATTGGTCTCCTCTCCGATGGGAATGTCCACTCCCACATCGACAACCTTAAGCGGATGGTTGAAGAGGCTAAAGCCTGTGGAATTAAGCGCGTTAGGGTTCATGCCCTCCTCGATGGGCGCGATGTAGGGGAGCTGAGTGCTCTTGAATACTTTGATCCCTTTGAAGAGTTCTTGGCGAACCTCAACGACGACACCTTTGATGCGCGTATCGCCAGTGGCGGAGGGCGAATGGTAATCACCATGGATCGCTACAACGCCAACTGGGATATGGTTAGACGCGGTTGGGAGACTCACGTTTTGGGAGAAGGGAGACTCTTCCCTTCAGCCCACGAAGCGATTGTCACTTTACGTAAAGAGAGTGGAGCGATAGACCAAGACCTTCCTCCCTTTGTAATAGAAGAGGGTGGTAAGCCTATTGGGACCATCGAAGATGGAGATAGTGTAATCCTCTTTAACTTCCGAGGTGACCGAGCTCTTGAGCTCACCAAAGCCTTTGAGGCGGAGCACCTTGAGGAGTTTGATCGTAAGCGTCACCCCCAGGTGGAGTATGCGGGGATGATGGAGTACGATGGCGATCTCCATGTTCCCCAGCAATACCTCGTTGATCCCCCTTCTATCAACCGGACAATGGCCGAATTCTTGGTAGCCAATAAAGTGCGTCAATACTCAATTAGCGAAACTCAGAAGTTTGGTCACGTCACCTACTTCTTCAACGGCAACCGCACCGGAAAGTTTAGCGAAGAGTTGGAGACCTACGTTGAGGTCCCCTCTGATATCGTCCCCTTTGAGCAACGACCCTGGATGAAGTGTGCTGAGATTACCGATAAGGTGATTGAGGCAATAGAGGGGGGTGAGTACGACTTTATCAAGCTCAACTACCCCAATGGCGATATGGTGGGACACACCGGTATCTACCAGGCAGTCCTTTGCGCCATGGAGGGGATGGACCTCCAGCTGGGACGCCTCAAGCGGGCCATCGATAAGGTTGGTGGAGTCTTAATCCTCACCGCCGACCACGGCAACAGTGACGATATGTACGAGCACGATAAGAGTGGAGCGGTGAAATATAAAAAGGATGGCACCCCCCAAGCTAAGACGAGTCACTCCCTCAACCCGGTCCCCTTTATAATCTACGACCCCACCTACAATGGGGAGTACTCCCTTGAGCTTAATGAGGGGTTAGGAATCAGTTCAATTGCTGCTACTTGTTTCAATTTCTTGGGTCTTGAGCCACCCAGTGATTACGATAAGAGTATTATAAAGCTCAACTAGAGCTGTGAGAAACGTCCTCGGGGGAGACGTATTACAACCCCGAGGGCATATAATGAGAGACCCACGACGGCGCCACTCTTTCCAAAGGCTACAAAATAGAGATAATTCCCCACTACAATAAAAGAGAGACTCAAATAGCCGAGGAGGGAGTTGAGAGAAAACTCCCTAAAGAATAGGACCACAAACCCCGAAAGGGCCAACACAACCAACACCAGCGTTATATAGAAGAAGAGAGAACCCTTTATCCAAAGCGAGGGGTCGTGGGGCGCTGTTGCGGGAGAGGTGGGAATCATGAGAGCCAAGAAGGCGGCTAGAATAAAGGCCACTAGGGAGTAAAGGGGGATGCGCGAGCTGTTTACCCCAAAGAGGAAAAGGCCCAAGAAGAGGGAGATAATTAAGAAGAAGAGGTGGGCAAAGGTATAAAGGCGGGCAAAGGGGAGGAGCGAGGTTATCATAAGCTCTCCCGCTAGGGCGTATTCGACAATTGCCGGCGTATTGGCAAGAGGAATCGCTAAGAAGAGGAGAGGTAAAAGGAAACTCTCCACTTTGTTACGCAGGGAGTAGGGGAAAAAGAGGACCAAAAACATCCCTACAACCGAGATGATTAGATGGATAAGTGGCACAAGGGAGCGACTCGTCCAAACTAAGACCAAAGAGAGTAGGAGGTAAACGATGAAGAGGAGGATTTTCTTAACCAGAGCTCTCCCCATGGCTTACATCTTCTGGGCAGGTGGTATTACCCCAATCGCATCATCTCTGGCTGTTAGGCGTGAGCTGAAAGCGGCACCAAAGGCGATTACAACGGCATCGAGTGACAATCCAAGAATCTGCAAGAGAGGCAGAAGCAGGAGAAGTTGTCCCTCAATGACAGACAAGGCTGGGGCACTAATCGCTCTGAAAAGCATAAAGAAGATAAAGAGAAGCTCTGCTCCGGGGGAGAAAGAGGCTCCAAGGGAGAATAAAGCGGAGAACAACGCAACCGTCATCATCACTTGGAGGGAGGGGACAGCTCCTTGGAGAGTTGTAATAAACCCGATTGAAACTAGTGTAGCAATCAAGGCACTCCCGGCACGCGAGATAATCGTGAGGAGGGGGACCGAAATCCCTAAAGCCCGTTTTCGTGAACCAAGATTTTGTTGAGTCAGCGCTATAAGGGGGGTTGTCCCATAGAGGACGGATCCCGAGAAGCCAGTGGCAAAGATTGCTGGGAAAACCCCGTTAATAATTCGATAAGGGTTTCCTCCTCTGAAGCCGGTTAAAATTCCGTAGAGCAGGGGCAGTAGGACAACCAAGGTGGCCACAACGGCTATGGCCAAGCCAATGAGGAGCCAGAAGTCGTTAATTTGCAAGAAGTCGGCGATGGTGTAGTTCATGAACCACTCAGCACTAATTACTAAGAGGAAAAGGGCTCCCCACACCGTCATGATACGGGCAAGGCGAATCATAACTTCGCCAAAAGAATTTACCACTACATAAGCAGGGCGAATAGCCTCTTTGTCGGGGCGTAAGGCAATTCCGATAAAGAAAGCGACCACTAAAATTGGTAGGAGGGTGGCGCTACTGAGGGTGAATTGGTGGAATGCGTTGTCGCTAATGAAGTAGCGACCAAGGTTTGCAAAGTTGAAGAAAGAGGGCGATAGTGTCCCCCCACCAACGGTTGTCAATGTTATCCCAAAGGGCTTGATAAGGAAAATACCCATGCCAGCGAAACTGAGAATTAGTGCAGAGAGGAGAGCCCACAAGATGGTCGAAGCGAAGACCAGAAAAGTATCTTTGTGGCGTCGCAATGAGGCGATGGCTGAGAGAGCCAAGACAAAAACGAGTGGGAAGAGTATAAAAACTCCCAGCGATTTAACAATTGGTGAGAGCGTAGTAATCACTACGCGATAGGGGGCCCAGTTTCTTAGTAGTAAACTTGAAACAAACCCCAACACCAAGGCAATTGGGTAAGTAATCCTTGTTTTCATAATAGCAACATTATCCCATCATTATAATTAAGTCAATTATTTTAGCCTTCAAGCCCCCTCAAGGAGGCCAAAAGGGGCTCTACACGATAGTTGGCGTGGAATTCTTTGCTTAACCAGAGGCGGACCATTTTTTCACCCCTCTCTTGAACAGCAATTCCCTCCTTGAGGCAAGCGCCCAAAACGATGTAATAAAAGCTCTCTTGGAGCGACTCTTTATGGTACCACTTCACCCCTTCGCTCTCGTTATAGCCAATTGCAGCCCTAAAAAGAGGCTCTTGGAAGAGCTCTTCTAGAGAACGCCTAACAGAGCTCTCCTCCTCTCCAAAATTAATGGGAGGAGCGAGGATGAAGAGGGCCCTGTTTACGACCCCCTCCCACTCTATAGGGGGAGCCAGCGGAGCAAGGAGTTCTTCAAAAAACGCTTCAAGGTGGAGGCGTCCAATTAGGGAGGCCAACTCCTCTAAGGTAGTCCCTGGTACTATAAAAGGTTTGAGGAGGAGGGCGGCTACGATTACAATTGGAAGCTCTTCTATAATTTTGCCTCCTTGGGCTAAAAGCGACGCCTCTTGTTGGAAAACACCAATCAGGTTTTGGAGAAGGTCTAGGAGTTCTTTGGGCTGCACCTCATTCCCTTTGAAGGGGAACTCCCCAGTCTCGAGGAGAATTGAGAGGCGGGCATAGGCCTCTCCCGCTAAGAGGGCAAAGGAGCGGATCTCTTTGGAGGCAACCTGTTCACCAATGACAATCTTTGAGATCGTCTCCAACATTGTTTTCGACCTGAAGTTATCGAGGGCCCTAAAGAGGGGCTGCAACCTGATGATTGCTAAATCGCGCTCGAGGGTGGCGGTCCCCCCCCCTTTGAGTTGTTGACAGAGGAGTTCATAGGAGCCATCCTTGTCCTCAACTTCACGTACATTGAGCCAAATTTCACTCTGGTAACCTTCAAGAGAGACCCACAACCCCTCTTCAAAGAGTGTCACCGAAGGGACGATATAGGCGAGCCCTTCGGGGAATTTCTCATAGAGCATATAGTGGCGTGATTTATCACAGAGCCCTAAACTCTCAGCCAAAGTGCGACTGCGATTGTGACGGCTATCTCCATCGCGTACCATTTTTTGAACCGAGTTGTTTATACGTCCCTGCGCATGCTCGTAACGGTTGTTGTAGAGGACCAAACTCTTATACTTCTCAGTTCCGTTGGTGTAGGCGAAGATTGAGTCGACAGTGTGGTGGTTGTCAACGAGGTCAAAGAGCTCAAAGTAGTCAACTCCGCTAAAGAGATAGCGCAATTTCAAAAGGGGGAAGATCCTCTTTTCGTGCTCCCTAATAAGGTGTTCATCGGGAAATTCGTTCCAGTAGGAGCGGCTGTACTCCATGCCGTACTTCTCTTTAAATCCCTCAATCTGGCCGTGGCCAAACATCGGGAGCCCCGGCATGGTGGCCAACAAGGTGGTGACCCCAAAGTATTTATCGCCATTGCCAAACTGGGCAAAGGCGGTCTCCTCATCGGGGTTGTTCATAAAGTTGACAAAGCGTTTGAGAATCTCAGGGTCGAAAGAGAGGGTATTCTTCATCGTCTCGCGGTACTTATGGTTCTCCTCATTTTTCAACATATTCATGAAGGCGCTATTGTAGACTCTATGCATTCCCAAAGTGCGGACAAAGTACCCCTCCATCATCCAGAACGCTTCAGCTAAGAGGAGGGTGTCGGGGACCTCTTGGGCAATACGGTCGACCACCTCCCTCCAAAATTCTTGGGGGATTCTCTGGTCAAACTCTTGGGCAGAAAGGGAAGCGTTAGCCCTCCCTGGGATATCTCCTCCCTCCCCCAATAGGGGGTACCAGAGACGCTGGATATGGCGCTTAGCGAGGGTCATCGCTGCATCGAACCTGATCACTTGGAAATTACGAGCTACATGGAGAATTTGTTGAATGACAGCCTCTCGAGCAACAGGATTAAGAAAATCAATTTGAGCTGTATCGTTCCATGGCATCGAAGTTCCATCGTTCCCGTGGAAGATGTATGAGATTTCTCCCGTCTCTTTGTCGTAGCGACGGAAGGTGACAGCTGCATCGCTGCGGTCCCAGTAGTGGTCTTCTAATTTTATCTCAACCCTTGAATCGGGGCTAAGGTCTTCTCCGTTGTAGGTGTAGGAGGGGAAGGGGGGATAGGGGCTTTGGATGAAAAAGTCGCTGTGGTTTACAACCCAGTCGCTATCGATTCCGGTGTGGTTGGGGACCATATCACTGGCCAGTCTAATTCCCCTCTTCTTACACCGCTCATCAAGATTTTTGAGAGCTTCCCATCCTCCAAGGGAGGCCGCAATCTCGTACCCTTTTAGAGAGTAGGCAGAAGCTTCGGCTTCGGGGTTCCCCGTCATAACCTTAATCTTCTTGGAGGCCTCACTCCTCTCCCATAGCCCGATTAGCCAAAGGCTGGTGAAACCGCGACGGGCAATTAGGTCGAGCTCGTAGTCGGGAATATCATCGAGACGCTCGATGGGGTAGTTGTAGGTTTTTGAGAGTTGGTGGAGCCACACCAGGGTACTCTTGGCTAGCATAACAACATTGGGCATCCAATTCTTATCGGCACTGTAGGCCTCTGCTTCACTCTCTTCGGGGGTGTAGATGTAGACCTCAGGAGCACCACCTCCCCCGTCCCCTATCCTAATCTTCCCCTCCTCCCGTAGGAGGTCAAGGGCCCTCAAGAGTTGTCCTTTCAGCTCGTTGGAAAGAATGTCTTTCCAGTGGAGGAGGATAAAGTTGATCTGGTCAGTTAGCGAATCGGGGTGGACCCTTCCCGGTTCAAGAAGAAACGTGAGGAGGTCGCTCTCACCACTATTTTCTCCCACATAGGTGTTCACGATCTTCAGCAAGGAGGAAAACTCAGAGGGGAAAACGAGTCCCTTGGGGCGTAAGAGAGGGGCAGCCGCCTCTAGAATAGCCTTGTTCTCAACCATAACGTTGTAGATAAAGAGAGCCCTACTCCCCTCCTCTAAGAAGTGGGTCTTGGTCGGATTTTGGGCATTGAGAAGGGGGGAGGGGAATTCTCGGGTGAAGAAGAGGAGGGTGTCCTTCTTCTCTTTGTCCCGTGAGATCTCTTTGGTGAGCTGGGGAAAGAGGGGGAGCTGCTCAACTTTGGTGAAATGGGTTACCACCCCCTGGTAGAGGTGGTGGAGGATGGCGGTTGCGTAGATTTTAGCAGCCGAGAGAGGTTTTTCATCCCCCTTCTGGTTGAAACGGTGGGTAAAAAGCTGAGCCTCTTCGTAGAGGGCAGAGAGCTTCATCTCTCTCACAAAGAGAGGGTCGTGGTAATCAATTGCCTCTCGGGCGCGTAGTGCTACTCTTAAATCTCTAATTTCCATCCTTTTCTCCTCCCTCTCAGTATCCCTGTCGTCACCCCTTTAAGTCAACCAAAATCCCCCAGATGTTCCTCTAAGAGGGTACGTGCCTCTTGGCAAAGAGAGGGGAGGAGGGCCTCCTCAAGGGGGGAGAAGCGGGAGAGGACATAGCTGGAGACCTCCCCTTGTAAGGGGCGCCCTATCCCAAGCCTGAGGCGATAGAAGTTATCGTTTCCCAGGTTTTGCTTTAGGGAACGTAACCCCTTATGGCCTGCCAGACCTCCCCCTTGTTGGAATTTAAGGGTTGAAAAGTCGAGCTCGATATCGTCGTGAACAATTAAAAGCTCATCACTCTCTAAGGAGAAGTAGTGAGATATTGCTTGAACACTGCGTCCACTCTCGTTCATAAAGAGGAGAGGCTTTAAAAGATGGGTTTGTCTCCCCCCTACAGGGAGGGTCGTCCACTCGCCATGAAACTTCTTTTGCCACTTGAGGGGGGGGAGACTCTCTGTGAGGGAGTCTAGAAAAATCCACCCTAGGTTGTGGCGCGTTTTGGCATATTGTTGCCCTTTATTGCCTAGGAAGACGATCAGCTTTATCATGATAGTTAATCATAATTGGTTAAGACAGTTACTACAAGACGATATTCCGGCCCTCCTTGGAAACTATTGAGCCAACAGTAACTACCTGTTAAGATTCGCTCCATGGAGAGTTCAGGGTACCTAGACAAACTAATTAACGAGAGGCTTATCCTCCTAGATGGGGCGATGGGGACTCTGCTACAACGTCTCGACCTAAGTGATGCCGATGTGACTCTCAACGACTCGGGACCCCACCGGGGGTGCAACGAACTCCTCAACTTAAGTCGTAGCGACCTTATTTACCAGGTCCACTGCGACTACCTTAAAAGTGGTGCCGATATAATCGAGACCAACACCTTTGGGGCCAACCGTTTTGCTCTGCAGGAGTACCACCTCGAAGGGTATGTCTATGATCTCAATTTGGCAGGGGCAGAGATTGCTCGGGCAGCCGTTGAGAGCCTAGGGGGAGAGCGACCTGCCTTTGTGGCTGGGGTAGTTGGCCCAACTGGTAAAATGGCTTCTTTCTCGCCTCGTGTTGATGATTTAACCTACCGCGAGGTCGCCTTTGACGATTTTGTAGAAGCCTACAAAGAACAAATAGGGGCCTTAATAGATGGGGGAGTCGATCTTTTATTAGTTGAAACAGTCTTTGATACTCTCGTTGCTAAAGCAGCCCTCTACGCCGCCTACTCCCTAATGGAGGCGCGGGGAGTTACTCTCCCTGTAATGGTCTCCGTCACTATTAGCGATAAGAGTGGGCGTACTCTCTCGGGGCAAACCCTCGAAGCCTTTGTCGATACTCTCTCGGCCTACCCCCTCTTCTCCCTTGGGTTGAACTGCTCAACAGGGGCCCAAGAGATGCTTCCTCTAATTGAAGAGTTGGCTAAAATTTCCCCCTTCTTCACCAGTGCCCACCCCAATGCCGGCTTTCCCGACCACAACGGAGAATATAGACAATCACCCCTTGAGTTTGCCACCCTCTTAGCCCCCATTTTAGAGAGGGGACTCTTAAACATTGTGGGGGGGTGCTGTGGCACAACCCCCTCCCATATTGAAGCTCTTCAGAGGGTCTCCCAACAGGGGAGAGTTCGGACGCTCCCCCCTTATGATGGAGAGCTGAAGCTGAGTGGACTCGAGTCACTCAAGCGCGAAGGGCGACCTATTGTGGTGGGGGAGCGGACCAATGTCGCCGGCTCAAGGCGCTTTGCCCGCCTCATACGGGAGAAGCGTTACAAAGCTGCTTTAGAGATTGCCAAGGAGCAAATCGATCAAGGGGCCGCGATTATCGATATCTGTATGGATGACCCCCTCCTTGAAGGGGTTGAGGAGATGGTCACTTTTCTCCGCCTGTGTGCAACCGAACCTGAAATCAGTCGCCTCCCCTTCATGTTGGACTCTTCCCAGTGGCCCGTTATAGTGGCAGCTCTCAAAGAGGTTCAGGGGCGGTGCGTTGTCAACTCCATTAGCCTTAAAGAGGGGGAAGAGACCTTCTTGGAGCGTGCTCGCCATATCTCTCAAATGGGAGGGGCGATTATGGTGATGCTCTTTGATGAAGAGGGGCAAGCTGACACTTTTGAGCGCAAGTGTGTCGTAGCTAGTCGCTCCTACAACCTCCTGGTTGAAAATAGAGTTTGTCCCCCCTCCTCAATAATTATTGACCCCAACGTCTTAACTATTGCTACCGGTATCGACCAACACGACACCTATGGGCGTGACTTTATAAGGGCGGTGGCTTGGATAAAGGAGAACCTCCCCTATGTTACGGTGAGTGGTGGGGTGAGCAATCTCTCGTTTGCCTTTAGGGGGAATAACCCCCTGCGGCAAGCAATCCATGCTGTTTTTTTAGAGGAATCGAACCTCGACATGGCGATTATAGATCCAGCTTCCCCCCTCTCTTCAAAGGAGTTTCCTCCCCAAGTTGTTAAGACGATCAAAAGCCTCATCTTAGCAGAGGGAGAGACAGTCAAACATCGCGAAGAGTTGATCTCGATAGCCCTAGCTGAGGTGGCGAGCAAAAAGGGTCCAAGTGGCGATAAATTGGCTTGGAGAGCCCTTCCTGTAGAAGAGCGACTCAGAGAGGCTCTAGTGAGGGGGGAGGAGAAATTTTTAGAGGAGGACCTTAAAGAGAGCCCCCTTTCCGCCGTTGAACTTATAGAAGGGCCCCTCTTGGAGGGGATGAAACGGGTGGGACACCTCTTTAGTGAGGGGAAACTTTTCCTGCCTCAAGTGGTCCGCTCTGCGAGGGTGATGAAGCGGGGTGTTGAAATTTTAAAGCCACGCCTCAAAGAGGGGCAAGGTGAATTTGACCACTATAGTGGCGTAGTGGTGTTAGCTACCGTTAAAGGGGATGTCCACGATATTGGAAAAAATATTTTAGCCCTTGTTTTGGAGTGTAACAACTTCAAAGTGGTTGATATGGGGGTTATGGTCCCCTCTGAAGAGATCTTAGCCAAAGCTCTCGAAGTTGGAGCTGACATTGTGGGATTAAGTGGACTTATCACCCCCTCTTTAGTTGAGATGGCCCGGGTGTGCACCCTTTTTAAAGAGGCTTCTTTGGAGATTCCCCTCCTTATAGGAGGCGCTACCACGAGCCAAGAGCACACCGCCTTACGCCTCGCCCCCCTCTACGATGCAGTGGTCCACACTGACGACGCTTCCAGTGGAGCGATGGCAGCCCTCTCCCTAATCGGAAAGGGGCGTCTCCAATTTTTAGAAGAGACCAGGGAGCGCTACCGCAAGATTGTAAAAGAGGCATCTCCCCCAGAACTCCTCCCCTTTGAAGAGGCTGTGAAGCGACGCTTCATCAAAGCTAAGCGCTCTCCTGTTCCCCAAAGGGAAGGGGTCTTTAAAGTTGAGGGGATTACACTGGAAGAGGTGCTCCCCTTCGTCAATTGGCGGATGATTGCTTCTGCTTGGCGGGTAAGCTCCCAAAGTGAAGAGGGGGAGAGGGTGATTAAAGAGGCTCAATCACTAGTTCTAGATAAGGCGATTCGCCCCCTTTTAGAGGCCTCTTTAGCCGCTATCGTAGGCATTTTTAAAGCTAAAGCAATCGATGAGCACTCATTTGAAGTTTTAGGCCCAACAGGAGAGAAGACTATTTTTAGCTTTTTACGCTCCCAAAAGAGTGATAGAGGGGGCCACTGTCGCTCTCTAGGCGACTACATCTACCCTCACGGTGAAGAGTGGGTGGGGATGTTTGTAGCCACTGCCGGTTTAAAGGTTAAGGACTATATTGATCAATTGCGCTTAGGTGGAGATGATTACAAAGGGCTCCTTTTGGCGATGGTGTGCGACCGTCTTGCCGAAGCCCTTAGCGCTTATCTGGAGAGGCAATTGGAAGAGAAGTGGTGGGCAGGTCCCTCAATTCGCCCCGCTATTGGCTATTCGGTAGCCCCTGACCACGCTCAAAAGGGGCTAGTTTTCAACCTGTTGGGGGCAACAGAGGCAATAGGAGTTGCTTTGAGTGACAACTATGCTATGATGCCTACAGCCTCGGTGTGTGGCTTCTATTTTGTGGGTGAAGGGCTCGCCTACTTCGATATTAAAGGGGTGGGCGAGGACCAAAAGCGGCACAATCGTGCCTGGCGCGATGCGTTGGAGTTGTCGTTGTGAGAGTGTGTGAAATTATTGAAAAAGCCGACGGCCCCCTCTTTACCTTTGAGTTATTACCCCCATTAAAGGGGGAGACAATCGACTCAATCTACGAGGCGATAGAGGTGTTACTCCCCTACAACCCTGCCTATATCAACGTCACCAACCACCAGATGGAGACAATCTACCAAGAGCGGGAAGATGGGCTCTTAGAGCCAATCTCGGTGCGTAAAAGGCCAGGAACCTTAGGCCTCTCAGCAGCTATCCAATACAAGTATGGCATTGATGTGGTCCCTCACATAATCTGTGGTGGAATGACTAAGGAGCAGGTTGATGACCTCCTCAGTGAATTAGTCTTCCTTGAGATTGATAACGTATTGGTCTTACGGGGTGATCCCCCGGCTGGAGTTAGGCGCTTCGTCGCGACCCCAGGGGGGCACGAACACTCTGATTCCCTGGTGCGTCAAATAGCAGAGAAGGAGTGGGCCAATTTTTCAATAGGGGTGGCAGGTTATCCAGAGAAGCACATTGAGGCCCCCAACCTTGAGCACGACATAGCGATGCTTAAGAGGAAGATTGAGGCAGGGGCCCACTACATCGTGACCCAGATGTTCTTTGAAAATAGCCACTACTTCTCTTTCGTAGAACGCTGCCGCTCGGTTGGAATAGAGGTCCCCATTATTCCAGGGATTAAGCCCCTCCAACGGCGCCGTGATTTAGAGCTCTTGCCTCAAACTTTCAATATTGAGCTCCCCTCTAAGTTGGTTGATGCTGTGGAGCGGAGCAAAACTCCCCAGGAGATTCGCGATGTGGGGCGCTCTTTCTGTGTTGAGCAGGTTGAAGAGCTCTTGGAGGCTGGGGTGCCGGGGGTCCACTTCTACACTCAAGGACGCTCGCAAGTGATTGCCGATGTTGTTGAGGCAACCTACCGTGAGCGCTCAACCCCAATTCGTTGACAGTAGTTGTAGACGCCACACTTAGAGCATAGTGGAGAGAGTGGGCGACAAATCTGTTGCCCATAGGTGACCAAAAGTTCATTTAAGGGGATCCAGAAGGGGCGGGGCATTATCTTCTCTAGGGCTACCTCCGACGCTTCTGGACTCTTTGTACTAATCCACCCCATCCGGTTAGAGATGCGGTGAACATGGATATCGACACAGATCGCCTCGATGTTGAACCCCAAGTTGAGGGTTAGGTTAGCGGTTTTAGTCCCCACTCCGGGGAGCGCCATTAGAAGCGCCTTTTGGGAAGGGACTTCACCCCCATACTCTTCCATTAATATTTGGCTAATTTTTAAGATGTTGTTGGCCTTAACCCGATAGAAACCGGCTGGGTAGATCAACTCTTCAATCTCTTCTTTAGAGAGGAGGAGCATTGCTTGGGGGGTGGGGGCCCTCTCAAAGAGGCGCCTTGAAGCCTCAATGGTCACTTTGTCTTTTGTTCTCAAGGAGATGAGGGTTGAGATAAGGACTTGAAAGGGGTCGCTTGTCTCTTGAGCCAGCGTCGAGATTGCCGGTAAGAGGTCACCGTTATTTAAGCTCTTTCGCATTAAATCAAAGATTGTTTGCCACTCAATTTTCATCACCCCATCATAGCTGAGAAGAGGTAAGACAACAACCTTGACAGTAGTAGTTAAAAGATTTAGCGTAACTCCACTATGGTCATAATATTAAAGAAGCAAATTACAGAGGCCCAAAAGGGGGCTATTAAAGAGTTCCTCAAGAGTCGCTCCTTCAAAGTTAAGGAGATTGTTGGACAAGAGGAGACTATATTTGGGGCGGTAGGAATTAACCGTATCGACGTACGCGAGGTGGAGATTCTCGAAGGGGTGGCCAAGGTTATCCCCATCAGTAAGCCCTACAAACTCGCTTCGCGCGAACTGAAGAAGAGCGATACCATCGTCGAGGTGGGGAAGGTGAAGATTGGTGGACAACGGATTGCCATCATAGCCGGCCCCTGTGCCGTTGAGAGTCGTGAACAGATTATGACGATTGCCAAGCAGGTGAAAGAATCTGGGGCTGTCATCTTGCGAGGGGGCGCTTTTAAGCCACGTACCAGCCCTTACGCCTTCCAAGGGTTAGGGGAAGAGGGGCTCAAATACCTCAAAGAGGCCGGCGAGACCTACGATATGCCGGTCACTACCGAGATTGTAAACCCCAACGATGTTGAGATGATGTTGCCCTACATCGACATGTTCCAGATTGGGGCCCGTAATATGCAAAACTTTGAGCTCCTCAAAGCGGTGGGGCAAACCGGTAAGCCGGTCCTCTTAAAACGAGGTTTAGCCGCTACAATTGAGGAGTGGCTAATGGCGAGTGAGTACTTGATGGCGAGTGGGTGTGACCAGATTGTCCTCTGTGAAAGGGGAATCAGGACCTATGAGCAGGCCACCCGTAACACTTTAGATATTAGTGCCATTCCGGTGGTTCAAAAACTGACCCACCTCCCAATAATTGGGGACCCCTCCCACGCTACAGGGCTCCGCGACATGGTCTCCCCCGTCTCTCTTGCAATTATTGCAGCTGGAGCAAGTGGCCTTATGGTGGAGGTGCACAACAATCCCGATGCAGCTTTCTCGGATGGTCCCCAGTCGCTCTTCCCTCAACAGTTTGAGAAGCTTATCCGCGATATCCAAGCATTGGCTCCGGTGGTGGGCAAGTCCCTTGAGAGGATCTTACCGCCAAGGGCTGAAGTTGAAATTTGGGGTGGACCCGCTCTGGCTGATGCTGAGAGTGTAAAAATTGCTTTCCAAGGGGAGCGGGGAGCCTACAGTGAGTTGGCTATTCACAGCCTCTTTGATGATAAAGCCGATGCTCTACCATGTCGCACCTTTAGAGAAGCCTTTGATGCGGTTGCTAAAGGAGAGGCTCGCTATGGGGTGTTACCCGTTGAAAACACTTTAGGGGGGACCATCAATGAGACCCTTGACCTCCTCCACAGTCACCCCAATTTGACGGTGGTGGGAGAGAAGCAAATTAGGGTGATTCACAACCTCATTGGACTTCCCGGAAGTTCAATTCAAGGGATAACCAAAGTCTTTAGTCACCCCCAAGGGTTAGCCCAGTGTGAAGATTTCTTAACAAAAGAGTTGGCCCATGCTGAGGCCCTCCCTTTCTTCGATACTGCCGGGGCAGTGGCTCATATCAGTCAACTCAAGAATCCCACCTATGCTGCTATTGCCAGTTCGGTAGCGGCTCGTTACCACTCAATGGAGATTTTGAAGGAGGCGATTGAGAGCGACAGCAACAACTTCACCCGCTTCTACGTAATTTGTCGCCAAGAGTATGCTGAGGTGTACCGCAGTACCGCCAAGATTGACCGGGTCGCCTTTGTCTTTGCCGTTAAAGACCGGCCTGGCTCCCTCTTCGATGTGCTACGTATCCTCTCTAAGTATGGGTTGAACATGAAGAAGTTGGAGTCACGCCCCATCTTGGGTAAACCTTGGGAGTACTCATTCTTTGTCGAAGCCGAGATGATTGAAGATGAGCTCTTTGAGAAGGCGACTGAAGAACTGATTGCTTCGAGCGCCTCTTTTAGGATCTTAGGAACCTTCCACGGAGACCGGAGGTAGGTTGTGGGCGAGGTCTACCCCTTTACCCCAGTCAAGCTCTTTATGGGGGTATTGGTAGCCAATAAAGAGAGTCTTACCCATCTCCTCTCTCTCCTTGAGGAGCACTATGGGGAGATTGAGGAGAGCTCTGAGCCTGTTGAGTTTAGCTTTAGCGACTACTACGACAGTGAGATGGGGGGGAGGCCGTGGCGCCTCTATATTATCTTCAAAGAGGAGATCGACCCCGAGCAATTAGCCTCGATAAAGCTCCACACCAACACCTTGGAGGAGTACTTCAAAGTTGAAGGTCGAAGGGTGGTGAATCTCGACCCGGGGATTATGGGGAGTGCCAGTTTAATCTTAGCAACGACTAAAAACAGGAGTC
>DUOJ01000101.1 GCA_012838895.1 Spirochaetales bacterium | reverse complement strand
GCCAGGATCAAACTCTCCGTTATTTAAATAACTCTAGCACAAGTGCCAGAGTATAACTTCAAGTTATTATTTCCCAACAATAGAAAGCTTACGCTTGCTAAATTGACTAGGAAGCCCTTACACTTCCATAAGGTTCACACCTTACAGATGTAAAAACTTACAACACTTCTCTCTTTCCTTACGCTTATCAATGTCATAAATCAGGTTGCTCTTTACGAGCAAAATTTGGCACTTGGCCAAGCACCCTTTTGCAAGCGTGCTCGACTAAGATACAGCATCGAGCTGTGAGTGTCAAGGTCTACAGCCTCTGTAGAGCCCCTCTCTCAACCAAACCGAAGTGGATAGTAGCTGTTTTATTTAATCTCGTCTAGTCGGATTTCTCTTTTTTTTAATTTTTCGTAAAAAGTGGGACAAAAGGGGAAAATTATTATACAATTTTGGGTGTCAAAGGGGGAGAAATCGATGAATTTAGTATTCCTAGGGCCGCCGGGAGCAGGTAAAGGGACTATTGCTCAAAAAGTAATGGAGAAATATTCACTACCCCACATATCGACTGGGGAACTCTTCAGAAAAGCTATCAGTAACGGAACTCCCCTAGGCAAAGAGGTAGAGTCGATCTTAGCTGCCGGGAAGCTGGTAACTGATGATGTGACAATTGAGATAGTGCGTCAGCGCCTTATGGAAAGCGACACCTGTGATGGCTTTATTCTAGATGGCTTTCCCCGCACAATTTTTCAAGGTGAAGCCCTCTTAAAACTTAGACCAATCGACCATGTTATCAACTTTGTCCTAGAAGAAGAGGAGGTTGTCAAAAGACTCTCAGGGCGCAGAATCGCTAAAAGTAGCGGTCGAACCTACCACCTTATCTACAATCCTCCCCAATTAGAGGGGATTGACGATGAGACGGGAGAGCCTTTAGTTCAAAGGGATGACGACAAAGAGGAGGCGATTCTCCAACGCCTCAAGGTGTATGAGCAACAAACAGCCCCCCTAATTGAGTTCTTTAGGGAGCGCTCCCTATTGAGAGACGTCGATGCAAAGTACTCTCCAGATAGGGTCTTTAAGGATGTGGTGAGAGCTATAGGTCTCGAATAATTTCCCAAGGTGTGGGGTCATTACCCCTCAACTCCTCAATCGATGCCAACTCCTCAAAAACCTGCTTAGAGTAGTCGCCGTTGCGATAGGCTTGGTAAATTAGCTGGAAAGCTTCATCGTACCTCTCAAAAGAGGTGAGCATCTTGGCCGCCTTGAAACGTGTTTGAGAGTCGAGTGGGTCGTTTTGAACTACCTTAAGATAGTAGTTTAAGGCCTCCTCTTCTTGCCCCTCTTTTAAGGCTACCCCCGCCAACGCTTTCAAGTATTTAACATTCTCTTCATCTGTCAACGCATTAAGGCGTTTAAGAGTCTCAATTGAGCTCTCGAAATCGCCTTGGTACGACTCAACAATAGCTAAGTTGTAGAGGAGGCGCTCATCGGTGGGCCATTTTTTCAGCCCAGTGAGAAGTACCTCTTTAGAGGCTTCGTAGGTAGCTTGCTGACTACTCTTTAAAATATACTGGTCTATTTTAGCCGCTGAGTGGCATCCGCTAAAGAGGAGAACCACTATAATTAGAAGGCTAAATTTACCCATTGCGCCCCAACACAGTCGCCTCAATTTCTCGCACTTGGTCACGGTAGAGGTCGTTAATAGTTGCCCCATAGTCGGCCATTAGTTGAATCATATTACGGGGTTTTGTGTGAAGGTCTTTTCCGTTGAGGCGGTCACCGGCATCCCCCAAACCGGGGAGGATATAGGCCTTCTCGTTGAGGACCGGGTCCATCCATAAGGTGTAGACTTCCGCCCCCTCAATGGCCCTAACAACTCGCAGGGCCCCCTTAAGGGCTGAAATCACCGTAATAAACCGGATTGATTTGGGCTTTATCCCCTGCGATTCAATATATTTAACTATCGTAACGAGTGAACCCCCGGTGGCGTTCATCGGGTCGGCAAAGATTAGGTCTTTCCCCTCCAATTGTGAAAGGTCGAAGAAAGAGCGGTCCAAATCGAGGACATAATCCATGTTTGTCTCATTCTTCGAGTCGTCTCGAGCAATCTTGAAGAGGGCAAAGGGGGTTACAAAGGAGGAGGAGCTGTACTCTTGAATCTCCTTACTAATAATCATCGATGGCAGAAGCGCTCCCCGCAACATGACACACATCACTGAATCTTTAATTAGGGCATCAACATCGGGAATTTTGTGGATAGCGTAGTTTTGAATTGGCCAATTGACCGGTGTGGGGGTGACATTAGAGCGTTTATGGGGGAGCACCTTATCGGTGTAGACATGGGCAAAGAGGAGCTCATAGGCCCTTTGCACGTAGTATAAAAATTCACTTTGGCTAGTTTCAGGGCTCCTTAACTTAGCAATTAGGCGGGAGGCAGAACCGTGCTGCACTTGGGGGGTCTCAAAAGAGTAGACATGGATTGAATCCTCTTTAGCAACCACCTCTTTAAGGTACCGCCCCACCCTCTCAAAGACCGGCGTGAGTTGTTCTTTGGCAACAGCCACCCCTCTGGGAGACTCTAAATCGATAGATGGAAATAGGGCCATCGCCTCATCGTAGAGGCGCTTGGCCCCTTCAAGGCTCGCTTGGTCCTCTTTAGATAAATACCCATCCAAGTCCTTTGCGTGTAAAACTACTTTATTCATGAAAGCCCCTCTGGTGAAATATAGGTTCTACTGAGTGAGTTTAACGCAAGGGGGCTTTTTGGGCAACACAAAAAAAGGCCGCCCCACAAAAAGGGCGACCACATCTCCAGGGGGAATTGAACCCCCGTTGCCGGGATGAAAACCCGATGTCCTAACCACTAGACGATGGAGACTCGAAAGCAACACTCTTTTATCATAGTAGAGGGAACTCGTCAAGGGGGACCCCTTTAATTAGGGCGCACCCATAACGTGCTGCCACCTCGATGCACTCCCCACAGAGCTCTTTCTCTTTTAACCCTTCACAGATAGTGGTCCCGAAGTGCTCCTCAAACTTTTCAAAGAGTTCTTTAACTATCGCATAGGTCTTTAGCTTGGTATTCTCGCCGCTGTTGAGATAAGAAAGGATTAAAATAGCGCCACTTAAGGCACCACAGGTCCCCTGATGACCCCCCATTCCCCCGCCAAACCCCTCACTAAGGCGAAAGAGGAGGCCCTCATCCAAAGCGGTCTCTTCAGCCAAGGCACACGCCACTGTTTGGGCACAGTTGTGTCCTTCCTCTCTAAACTTAGAAACCCTTTTAACAATATCTTCATCTCTTTTCATTGCCCCATCTAACCAGAAATTCTCTCTTACGGCAATAATCCCCTCTAGCCACTCCCCCCTCTTTGCAGCATATTAGGGGAAAGGGGGGATAAGATGCCAGAATTGCCAGAAGTGGAGACAACTTGTCGCGATTTAGTTAGTGGTGGAATAGTGGGTGAAAAAATTGTAGCCCTTGAAGTGCTTTGGGAGCCCACGTTAAGTAACTTCAAAGGGGAAGATCTCCTTAACGTCACAATCACAGAGGTCTCTCGCCGGGGGAAGTTTATCCTCTTCTCTCTCTCCAATGGGAAGACTCTTTTTATCCATTTAAGGATGACTGGGTCACTCCGCTATACTCAAAAGAGTGCCCCCAATGACCCCTATGACCGGGTAATCCTCTTATTCGAGACTACTAAAATGGCTTTTCGCGACCCCCGTAAGTTTGGAAGGATGACCCTCACGGCTAACCCCGAACTGATTACCAATAAATTGGGGATAGAACCTTTAGGAGATGAGTTTACCCCCCACCGCCTCCACCAGATGTTGCAAGGGCGTTCCAAGGTGATTAAAACGCTCCTTTTAGATCAGAACTTTATTGCCGGTATTGGAAACATCTACGCCGATGAATCACTCTTCAAGGCCCAAATAGCCCCCCTTAGAAGGGCTGAGACTATAACCCTGGAGGAGGCCAAAAGACTCCACTCAGCTATCGTCTCCCTCCTTAGGGCTGCCATTGTCAATCGGGGGACTTCCTTAGGAGATGGGAAAGGGAACTATGTCTCAAATGGGAAGCGGGGAGAGAATGCCAGAGAGCTAAAGATCTTTCGTAAAACAGGTGCTCCGTGCCCAATATGCTCTACCCCAATCGAGAAGATAGTCGTGGGGCAAAGGGCAACCCACTTTTGTCCAACGTGCCAAAAATGAAAAACTCCTCGCTAATGCAAGGAGTCAGTTGTTTGAGCCACACTGGATTCGAACCAGTGACCCACGCCTTAAAAGGGCGTTGCTCTACCTGCTGAGCTAGTGGCCCCTGAACAACGCTTCGGATATTATCAAGATGTTATAAAAGAGTCAACCAAGGGTAAGAGACAATTCATCTCAGCTTTTACAAGGGCATCACACCTCTCATTTAACTCAATTCCAGCGTGTCCTTTAACCCAGTGCCACTCAATACTTAATTGATTGGCTAAGTTGTCGAGGGCAACCCAGAATTCTTTGTTCTTAACCTCTTTCTTAGCTGTTGTCTTCCACCCATTGCGTTTCCAGTTGTGGATCCACTCGGTTATACCCCGCTTAACATATTGACTGTCGGTGAATATTTTAACCTTAGCAGGTCGCTCTGGAAGGGAGAGGCTAAACTCAAGGGCCCTAATGACAGCTAAAAGCTCCATCCGGTTGTTGGTTGTAAGGCGATTACTCCCCGACCTCTCAACCACCTCTCTCTCATCGGTGGCGACAAAAGCCCACCCCCCTACTCCCGGATTTCCTAGGCACCCACCATCAGTATAGATTGTCAAAACTTTTGCCATGGAGAAACTTTAGAAGATTGGGGAGGTGTGGTCAAGGGAGAGAGCTTGACAATCCAAGTGGAGATTCATACGATGTCGGTGTGTGGTTCGGAGGGTCTCAGGCCCTTCGCTAAGAGGGAAACGGGTGAAAGTCCCGTACGGTCCCGCCACTGTGATGAGGTAAGAACAGTAGCCGCAAGGCGACCACTGGAGAGATCTGGGAAGGTGCTGTTACGTATTCCTCAAAGCCAGGAGACCTGCCATACAAGAACCTGTCGGTTGAAAAATCGGACCCACGGTGTATGGGTCGGGTATGCAGTCTCATGCCCAATCTTAAAATCTTTTTAAGGAGTGCGGCATGAAAAAAATTAGAAACATTGTCGTCTTGCTCACTGTTTTGCTCTCCCTATTCCCCGTTTTTGGTGGGGGAGCTAAAGAGGTCACCCCTGTTGTTGAGTCTCAATACTCAATTGTCGATTCTAGAGGTGTTACGGTTACCCTCAATGAGGCGCCTACAAGAATCGTCTCTCTTAGCCCCAATATTACCGAAACGCTCTTCGCCCTAGGACTTGGAGATGAGGTTGTGGGACGCACCGAGTATTGTGACTATCCGGCAGCGACCGCCTCTATCCCCACGGTTGGGGACCTATTTAGTCCAAGCATCGAGATGATCTTATCCCTCGAACCATCGGTGGTAATCATCAGTAGCCTGGGTCAAGCTCAAACTATTGATGCCCTGGAGCAAGGTGGCGTAAAAGTAGCTTTCATCAACGAGGCAGAGTCGATTGAGGGAACCTACAGAATAATCGACCAAGTAGCAGCCCTAACGGGGACCCAAAAAGAGGCAGCTGTCGTCAATCAAGCAATAGCTGATGATATTGCCAAAGCTAAAAGCTTATCTTTTACCCCTCCAACGGTCTACTATGTAGCTGGCTTTGGGGAGTGGGGCGATTTTACCGCCACAGGGGACACCTACCTCCACGATATTATCACCCAAGCAGGGGGGATAAATATTGCAGCAGATTCTACCAACTGGGGGTACCAAGTTGAACTCATTTTAGCCCACGACCCAGAGATTATCATCTTACCGGCAATGTGGGGTTCTACTCCTGAAGAGACCCTCGCCTTCTTCTCAACTACCCCCCCCTACAACCAGTTAACAGCGGTCAAAGAGGGGAAGATTGTTACATCAGTTGAAAACAATGTGATGGAGCGTCAGGGGCCTAGAAGTGGTTCTGCTGTCCTCCAACTAGCTGAAGCTTTTGCTGAGTTGCAGAGGTAGGGATGGTCAGCAAGAGGTACTACTCCCTCATCTGGATCACCCTTCTTGCCCTCTTAGTTGCCGTTGTCCTCATCTCGCTGGCCTTAGGGCCAGCGGGGATAACGGTTAAGCAAACTGTCTTAATCTTAAAAGAGGGTCCCACCTACACCCCTAATAGCAACTTTTCGAGTGCTCAACACCGTATTATCTGGTATTTGAGACTCCCTAGAATTTTGACAGCTTTAGTGGCTGGGATGGTGTTGGCAATCTCCGGAATGGTTTACCAAGCCCTATTTCGTAACCCAATGGCCGACCCTTATGTTTTAGGAATCTCCAGCGGTGCCGCTTTTGGGGTCGCTTTTGCGACTTTTTTAGGTTTGGTGGGGGGGGCAACGGGGGTCTACCAAGTGCCGGTGGCGGCCTTTATTGGCGCCATAGTTGCTACCTGGGCAATCTTTATCCTCTCAGGGGGAGCTAGGCGCTCTCCAACGGTCCTCCTTTTAACCGGTATCGCCCTCAACTTCCTCTTGTCAGCCCTCATGTCGCTCTTCATGTACCTCAACCGTGCACAGCTTCATAGCATTATGCAGTGGTCTATGGGGAGTTTTGCAACAGCCAACTGGGAGAAATTATTAATTATGGCGAGTGTCTCCCTTGTAGCCCTCTTACCTATAACCCTCCTTACTCGGGAGCTCGATATCCTCCTCCTTGATGACGCATCAGCCCTCTCAGTGGGGGTATCGGTTAGGAGAATTCGTCTCACCCTCCTCATCCTCACAACCCTAGCCACCTCGGTGACGGTCGCCTTTTGCGGAATCATTGGATTTGTCGGTTTAATGGTTCCCCATATCATGCGTCTAGTGGTGGGACCTAAACACAAAAACCTTTTGTTATTCTCCCTTCTGGGTGGAGCTTTGATGATGGTAACCGCCGATACACTCTCTAGAGTTGTCTTGGGGGCAACCGAACTACCAGTGGGGATTATTACCGCTATTGGAGGGTCCCCCCTCTTTATAATCCTCCTCATTCGAAACAAGAAGGAGATGGGCTAATGGGTAAGAATGTTGCCGAAATCAGAGATCTCAATTGGTCTTACCGCGATAAACCCCTCTTCACCAACTTGAGTGCCACTTTCCCCAGTGAGGCCTTTATCTCGATTGTGGGGCCCAATGGTTCGGGGAAAACAACCCTTTTGCGCCATTTCCTTAAGATTCTCCCCCCCCCTAAAGGGGCGATTCTTCTTGAGGAGGGAGACCTCCTCGCCTACCCTCAAAGAGATTTGGCTAAATACATCAGTTATGTCCCTCAACAGAGTCGCCTCGAGTACGACTTCACCGTCTACGAATGTGTCGCCATGGGGCGCTATGCCCACGAGAAACGGTTAGCCAGCCTCTCTCAAAACGACCATGCCCTCATCAAAGAGGCGTTAGAGGTGATGAATTTAAGCTCTCTATCTACCCGGTTAGCCACTGAACTTTCGGGGGGGGAGTATCAGAGGGTCTTAATTGCCCGCGCCCTCGCTCAGCAGTCACGCCTTATCCTCCTTGACGAGCCGGTTAGTAACCTCGATCTCCACCACCAAAGGGAGATTTTAACTCTCCTTAAATCTTTGGTTAACCAGAAAGTAGCTACTGTTGTTTGTGTCCTACACGACCTCAATACAGTGAGCGCTTTTAGTGACCTTGTTATCATGATGGACCGGGGGGAGATTGTGGCTGAGGGGAGTGTAAAAGAGGTTTTGACCAAAGAGCGCATTGAGGAGGTTTACCACGTCGCCGTTGAACTCCTCTATCCTCCGGGGAGGGAACAGCCCCTTGTAATACCTAAGTGGAACTAGCTAACGACTCCCACTCTTCTTAATAATATGGAAACCAAACTGGGTCGCCACTACCGGACTAATTGAGCCTATGCTCATCCGTTTAACAGCTTGTTCGAAGGGGGCCACCATCGCCCCTTCTCCAAACCAACCCAAGTCGCCCCCTTTACTCTTGCTAGGGCAAGTTGAAAAATCGCGGGCTAGGGCCTCGAAATTAGCCCCATTTAAGATTCTTTTACGTAGGTCTTCGGCTAGACGCCTATCTTTAACTAAAATATGACTTGCTCGAAACTCCATCTATTTATTGCTCCTTAAGTAACATTTCGCTGTAGTAGCGCTCCTCTAGGGGAAGGTTGTCTATATTGAGCTCCTCCCTTACCCGCTGAAGAGCCCTTTGAGACGCCTCAATAGCATCCCCGATGAGTTCAATTTCTATAAAATGGCCTAAGGGGGGCACTTCAACAATCTCAATGGTGAGATTATCGAGCCTCCACCCCTCCCCCACCTTCACCTTTTCGTAGTGGGGAGTGTAGCCGAGATGGTTAAAGAAAGCTTCAGCTTTGGGGGCCTCTTCTCGCGTTATAAAGAACTCACTCTCGCGGTTAATCTCAATGCCTTCCTTCACGCGGCTCTTTGTTTTATGGGTAACTAAGAGCCCCTCTTGGGTGTAACGGAGGCGAAAGCCTACCCCAGAAGGGGAGGTCAAGTAGAGATCGCGACGGTTAATTAGGTGGTGATTGGCCCCTTTATAGAGCTCTTCTACCCTCTTTTTTATGGTTGGTAAAATAGAGGGGGAGAGTCTGCTCTTAGCCTCAACTTCCCACGCCATATCACTCTTTCCAGGGGAAGATCATCCCCTTGAAGGAGCGGGGACCCACCTTCTCACGCTCATCAAAGAGGAGCGCTTCCCAAGGGATTTTCTTCCGGTTAGCTTCAGGGTTCTCCTCCAAATAGTCGTACTTAAAAAGGAGCAGTTTCAAAGCAATTTGCCCCGAAAGTTGGAGCCCCCCCACCCCAGGAATAAGGGTGGCAAAGAGGATTGAGACGATTAGGTTAAAGAGTTTATAGAGGGCCAAGAAGAGGGTAAACCCAAGGTTGTCAACTAAGAGAATAAATGATTTACGTAGGCTCTTAAGGGGTTTATCTTGGGGCATTTGAACTGCGAGGGGATAGAAGTAGAAGAGGGCCAACACCAATAAAAGGGCCAGCCAAAAGAGGAACACTGAGACAACCAATCCAAAAAAGTTGTTGTAAGAGAAATAGAAAGGGATTACAAAGACGGTGAGGGCAAAGATCACCAAGCTCAAGCCAGTGTAGAGGAGGCTGTGGCGCCAGAGACTCCTAAAGGCGCCCCAAAAGTGGGCAAACCCGGGGCGGGTGTACCACGCATACTCTTTGGTTTGGTAGGAAACAGCCCCCAAATAAAATGAGTAGAGGGCAATAACCACTACAATAACAACTATTCCACCCAGAGTTGAAATTGCCAACAACTCAAGAGCCCCAAAGAGAGCTGCAATTACCAATAAAAATCCCAAATTGAGGACTACGAGTGAAATCAGGTTATCCCAGCCATCAAAAAATGCTTTTTTTATAAAGAAACCTATCATAGTGATGAGAGTAGCGACCTTTGCTAAGATTTGCAATAGAAAAGGTCCCCTCGGCTAACCGAAGAGACCTTAGTAGCGGCGAAGGGATTCGGACCCCTGACCAAACGGATATGAGCCGTTTGCTCTACCACTGAGCTACGCCGCCATACACAACAGGGGTCATAGTAGCGATGAAACAGGGTTAGTGTCAAGTCCTAAAGGAGGGAGATTGAGGTGATGACCCACCCCCTTTTGCCCTCCTCAACCCACACCACTGTGGCCCTGACACTCTCCCCCCGACCCTCCAAGAGGAGGGGGATTGCAACTTGGCTCCCCGAACTCTGAGGTTCTCCCATCACTATCTTAGCCGGTAAAATTGAACTTAATAGGGGGTCGTAGATTCTATTGAGTATAGTACGCGATTCGGTTGCCACGTAGTGGTCAAACCAGAGGGGGCCATAGGGAGAGGAGAAGGCTTGTTGGCTCTTAGCAACGGTGGGATGGGTCCCCTTCGCGGGGTCACTTAAGAGGCCAACGCTTTTATGAATTGGCATCTTCCCCTCCCAAGGGAGCTCTTCTAAGCTTTGGGTCAAGGTAGCCGCCCCTAATAGGGGGAGGCAGAGGAGGCAGAGGATAAAAATGGGAACCTTTCTCATACCCCCATAATGCCCCTTTGCTCCCCCCTTGTCAAACTTTAGGTAGACAGATATTGCCCCATTTTGTAACATAACGCTATGGAGTCAAGGAGAGCCCAAAACCAGATTGCCAATTTAGTTGGCCAATTCACCGATACAGTTCGCGACCCTCTCTGGAAAGATATCCCCCTCTCAAAGGGGTTTAAAGCCCTCTTAGGGAGCGAGGTGGTTCAAAAACTGAGTCGTATAAAACAACTGGGACCCGTCTATCTCCTCTACCCAGGGGCAGTCCATACTCGCCTCGACCATAGTTTAGGAGTCTTTCACCTAAGTCGCCTTATCCTCTTAAGGCTCTTAAGTAATAAGATAAACTCCCCTGAGGCGACCCTCAACTTCAGTGATGAGGGGATTAATGCCTTCTTGGCAGCGGCCCTCCTCCACGATGTGGGCCACTTCCCCTACGCCCATGCCCTAAAAGATAATATTTCAGTAACTCATGAGAGTTTAGGGGCTCGGCTTATTGGTGAAGAGCCCTCTTTAAGAAAAATTATTGAGTCTCAACTCAACACTTCACTTGAGTGGGTTACCCAAATTATTGACGACTCTCTCCCCTGTGACGAGGGTGAAATACTATTTTATAGACGCCTTCTATCGGGGACCCTCGACCCCGATAAACTCGACTACTTAAGTCGTGACGCCCTCTTTTGTGGTGTCCCTTATGGAGTCCAAGATGCTGCCTATATTATCCGTCACCTCAAAGCTAACCGTGACACCACCCTCTACCTCCCCTTAGATGCGATTGGTGGGGTGGAGCACCTCCTCTTTGCCAAATACTCAATGTACAAAAATGTCTATTGGCACCCTAAGGTGCGTAGTGCCACTGCCACCATCAAAAAAGTCCTATTTTTAGCCCTTGAAGGGGGCTCTGTTACCCAAGAGGGGCTCTTTAACCTCGATGATGAGTCGCTCTACCATCTGTTGGAGCAAAAGGCCCCCTCTCCCCTCTTCAACCTCGCCCAGCGGGTCCACAACAACCAGCTCTTAGAGGAGCGCGCCTCCCTCCCCTACAACGCCAGTTACCATAACGACCTCTTTAGTGACAAGCTTCACCGCCGTGGAGTGGAAAACTCTATCTGGTCAGCTTTGAAGGGGAAATACCCCAACCTCTCCCCCCTAGAGGTGGTAATCGATATCCCTGAAGAGGTCTCTTTTGAGGCCGACTTGATGATTGAACTTGAAGATAAGGGGCTAAAACCGTTCTCACAAGTTGATCCCCTTTTCACCCCTACAACAGTGGCCCTCTTCACCCAAAGCATTCGCCAAATACGCCTCTTTCTCCCCTCCTATGTTAATGAGGGGGATGCCAAGGGGCCCTTTTTAGAAGAGATTGCCCCCCATGGATGAGTGGCGCTCATTGATTAAAGGGGAGATTCCTCCATGGGTGATGCGTTTTATCAAGCAGGTGGGACGGGGGATAAACCACCATGCGATGATTCGCTCAAATGAGGCAGTTCTCCTCTCAATCTCAGGGGGTAAAGATTCGCTAGCTCTAGCTCTAGCTCTCGCTTTGCGCCTCAAGTGGTTGCCAATCAACTACACAATGGAGGGGCTTTTAATCAACTGGATAGAACACCCCATCGAAGAAGAGGCCCAAGAGAAGTTGCTTCAATTCTTTGAGGCTCTTAATATCCCCCTCACTATCGTCAACGAGAAGCAGTACCCCGAGAGTTTTAAGGGTGAATTCAACTGCTACCTTTGTGCCCGTAACCGGAGGCGTATCCTCTTCACCTATGCTGAACAACACAACTATAAATTGATAGCCACCGGGCACCACCTCGATGATCTGGTTGAGACAACTTTGCTCAACTTAACGAGTCGAGCTACTTTTGCCACAATGCTCCCGGTCCAAGAGTTTTTCAACCAAAAGCTCCACCTAATTCGCCCTATGATTGAGGTTCATGAGACAACAATCGAAAGAGTTTGTAACCACTACAACCTTCCAGTAGTTAAACCAGTATGCCCACACGATTACACTAATATAAGGGGCAAAATAAAGCCGATTGTCAAACAATTGGGTAAATTGGATCGAGATGTTAGGGAGCATATTTATAACGCTCACCAATTTTCGTATAAAATACCACGTGGGGAGGGAGATCCTCCCCCTGCAAATGATTAAGAGTGTTGCGGTCAACACTAATTTAGAGTAATCTATAACTATGATTTATGAGAGGTTACCGAACGTGAAAAAAGTAATAATTTTTACAATAACGATTTTAATGACTCTGTCGGTAGTGACGGCGGCAACAACAACCCCCATCACTTCCCGCTATCTGCAAGTCGTTGGTGAAGCAAATTTAGACTATTTTGTCTTTGATGAGAGGGGAGTTTTTGTTGACCCATCCGCTGCTCCGGTAGCCTTGCGCGAAGGGTGGATGATTTTAGCTGGTCAAGAGCCAGTAGTTCTGCAAGGCCCCCAAACAACAATCTTACTTCAGAAAGAGTCGATGTTGGCCGTTAATTCAGCCCATGTAGAGCGCCCCTCTTTTTATCTGGTAGCTGGTTCTGCCTCATTCTTAACCCCTACCACTTATTTAGGGTTCCTAGAGGTTAGCACTCCAGCGGGACTCTACACCCTCAAAGGGTATGGTGAAATTTTTGTCACTAGTGATACTTCGGAACTGGTCTTCTCCTTAGGGGGAGATGTAACAGCTTTCAATAATATTACCCGTGACACTGTTACCGTTAAACCATTCTCATACCTTAACCTAGCCGACCCCCTTAAAAAAACTAAAGAGATTTCCCAAACAACCTACCAAACACTCTCAATCAACCCTCGTAAAGAGGTCTCGCGCCTTCAACCAAAGGTTGCCGCTACTGATGAGTTGACTATCTACTATAGCGCCCCCGCTGTAGAAGAGGTGAAGGTAGTGGCCAAGACAGCTACCCCTGTAGTTGAGAAGCCTGCGCCTGTTGTTGTTGAAAAGGAGACGGCCCCAGTCGTTGAAAAAGCTGTTCCAGTTGTGAGTGAAAAGGTTGTTGTAACAGCTGTTAAAGTTGAAGAACCCGTTGCTCCTCCAGTAGAAAAAGTTGTCTACGATGTCTATATTGCCCACACGGGTGACCTCCATGGTCAAATTGAGGGAGATGGAATTGGGTATGCCCGTCTAGCTACCCTTTTAGATTGGGGTCGCTCTTTAAGTGATCGCAACCTATTAGTCGATGTGGGCAACAGCGTCAGCGGAACTCCCCTAGCCGAGGCTTTTGAGGGGGAGAGTGTTGCAGTTCTCTTAGATATGTTGGGCTACAATGCAATTGCCCCCTCGAGTGGCGATTATGCCTATGGGTTAGAGAGGCTTAAAGAGGCGGCAGAATTGGCCTCCCAATTCTCTAACATAAAGGTTCTAGCCGCCAATATCCTCGATAACAGAGACCAGCCGATTTTTGAGCCCTACGGTATTTTCAACCTCAAAGGGTACAAAGTTGGGGTAATTGGTCTCAGCGTCCCCCCAGAGGGGATTTATGGGATTACAGCACTTAGTGATGTTGTGTTGGCTAATGCCCAAGCTTTAGTTGATGAAGTTAAAGAACAGAGCGACTTTGTCCTCCTCATTGGCAACACAAAAGGGGCCCCCTACGGGATAACCTCACTCGATATTGCGCAAGAGATTGATAATATTGACCTAATAATTGATGGTTCAGCTGCCCAAATGCCCGAAGGTGGTCGCTATGTAGGGCAAACTTTGATTGTCAATAGCGATGAAGAGTTAAAGAGTGTCGGTCTTGTTGCGATTCACGTTGTCGACGGTGAAGTTGATGATATTGAAGCTCTTCGTATCAAAACTTCCGATGTCTTATCTCCCCGTACCAGCGCCTTGGCTAGTGCTTTCGGGATTGAATATGTCCCCGAAGACCCCTCCGTCGTCGCCTATATTGGTGAGCAGAAGAGACTCTATAACTCATGGTTAGCCGCCCAAGCACCTCCCAAAGTTGAACTTCCAGTCGTTGAAGTTGAAGAGGTTGTTGTGGCAGAAGCTGTGGTTGAAGAGCCAGTTGTGACCATAGCAGTCGCCCCCCTTGAAGCGGAGCGTGATGACACCCCCTTAATTATTCATGAGCCAGCTGGGATCTCTAGTTCTCCCGAATTTAGCAAAAAGAGCTTCGATTTTGGTGTTACCCTCACCTACAACTTCACCTTCGATAACTACAAGATTGACCAATATAAGATGGGGCTCTCTATCAACCCCTACTTTGGTGTCAACGACTTCTCTATCGGTCTTCAAGGGTTCTTCCTAACCGCTGGGGAATTTTTCTCACCCACCACTTGGGATGTGACCAATATTGACTTCACCGGTAATACCCTCGATATCATCAGCCAATCCTTGAGGTTTATCGACTATGTTAAGTATGGGCAGAAGGGGGACTCGTTCTACCTCATAGCCGATGACCATACCCCAATCTCATTTGGAAGGCGCACTCTGGTTAATAACCTTGGTGTAGCTAGTAACCCTTATGAGGAGCACTTGGGATTGTACTTAGAGGTGCGCCAGAAGAAGTTGGGCATCGAGTTCTTCATCGATGACCTCTACCTCACCCGCTTAATCGATAGTAAAGATTTAGTTACTGGAGTGCGCTTAGCCTACTCTCCAGTATCTGTCCTATCGCTAGGAATCTCCTCACTAGCCACCTTCAACACTTCACGCGATATTAAGATCTATCCTAGCTTAGATATTGGAGTTACGATTGTTAACCAACGTAAATTCCAGATGGATGCTTTTATCGATTTGACCACTGTGTTGAAGCTTAATCCCTTTGAGAACACAATTTGGGATGAAGATGGAGCTGTTTTTGCAGAGATCTTACCCAACTTCGTCTTAGCTGCCGGCTTTGACTTCCACACCAATAACTGGGACTTCCGTTTAATTGCAGCTGCCCAAAACAATAGTGACGGCCTCCTCTCCCTCAGTAGCTTCAACTCTACCAATTTCTCGGGAGAGAGGATGTTAGACCAGGCTGCCGGCATCTACTACTCCTTTGGGGGAGAGGTTGCCTATAATGGTCCCAGCTTCCACTTTGCCACCAGCTACCAAATTCCTGTAAGTGGTGATTTCACAGCGATTGTCCCCCTTGATGTAGACTCTACCCTTACTGGAGACATCTTAGGGCTCGAGTTTGGTTATACCCACAAAAACTTTGAGGCTGTCGTAGGTGTCAGACGAGTTGGTTTAATCAGTGCAATTAAAGATATGGCCGCCTTCAACGATGGCATAATTGGGATGTTCAAAGACATTGGTGGTCTCTTCGTTGGTACTTCGGGGTCTACTAGGCTTGCTCAACCCTACGTCTCCCTTAGGGGAAATTATTCAGCCTTCTCCCTCTTTGCCGACTTAACGTTGGTCAACGTTTCTGGAATGACTAGCCAACCGCGTGTCACCTTTGGAGCTACTGTTGATTTAGGAAAAAATAGTTTTAAAACTAAATAGAGATTTGAGAGGGGGGATTAAATATCCCCCCTTTTTTTGGTACTATCCCTTATGCGAAGAATTAAACCTTTAGACCCTTTGGTAGCCCAAAGGATTGCAGCCGGAGAAGTTATTGAGCGCCCTGCAAGTGTAGTTAGGGAGCTTTTGGATAACTCTATCGATGCTGGCGCCCTTTCGATTACTGTTCAAGTAATTGAGGGAGGACTCGAGAGGATTACCGTTATAGACGATGGAGAGGGGATTGCCAGTGAAGAACTCCCCCTCTGTTGCCACTCCCACACCACCAGTAAAGTCGCCTCTCTAGATGACCTTTATAACCTCTCTTCACTCGGCTTTAGGGGAGAAGCCCTCTACAGTATCGCGGCCAGTGCCAAAGTGACCATCGCCTCTAGTCACCCCTCCTCTACCCCAGCGACCCTCATTGTCGACAACGGAATCGATGGAGAGATTCTCCCGGTAGGGCCCGCCAAGGGGACAAGGGTTGACGTCGAGCATCTCTTTGCTACCCTCCCAGCGAGGCGCCTCTTTATGAAGCGCCCCTCATCGGAAGCTATGATGTGTCGTCGAACTTTAATTGAAAAAGCACGTGCCTACCCAGAAATCGCCTTCCGCTTCTATGAAGGGGAGGAGTTGAAGATAGACCTGCCTGTTACCAACCATCGCCAAAGGGTCTTAGATACCCTCCAAAATGATAAACGGGTTGTACCCGGTGAGACAATTGAGATGGGGGATAAAGGGGGCAACTTTAGCCTCTACGCTGTTGCCTCTAATGGAGCCTACTGGCGCAGTGATCGCTCCCATATAGGGGTCTATATCAACAATCGCCCTATCGACGAGTATGCCCTTGTTCAAGCTGTCTCTTATGGCTATGGAGAGAGGCTCCCAGGAGGGGCCTTCCCCTACTTCTACCTCTTTGTCACCGTCACCCCTGAGTTGGTCGATTTCAATGTCCACCCTGCTAAAAGGGAGGCTAAACTGAGAAACATGGCTGAAATTCATCAGCAGGTAGTGGCTATGATTCGCTCTCAGCTCACCACTAAAGAGCTCCCTAAAGTTGAAGTTAGGCACCAAGGTGAACTCTATAAGGGGTACTCTCCCCCCTCGAGCTACTCCCCGCCTCCAAAAGGAGTTGGAGAAATCCCTCGCGAGAGGGACTGGTTTGATCGGGCAAAGGAGATCTTCTTAGAGCAAAAGGGGCCCTCCTTTAGGTATTTGGGGCAAATCTTCTCCCTCTTCCTAATCGTTGAAAAGGGGACATCCCTCTACCTAATTGACCAACATGCAGCTCATGAACGGCTCCTTTATGACCAAGTGCGTCAAGATGGCGGTGTTCAAAATTTGATGCTTCCCCTACTCTTTGAGGTGGAACGCTCTGTCGACACTTTCATTGAGGAGAACTTTGAACTCTATCGAGAGTGGGGTCTTACGTTACAACGTAAAGATGACCTCCTTTGGGAATTGACAACTATTCCAGCTTCGTGGAAATCGATTGAAGGGGTAATTGTCGATTTCTTAAGCTCTCAGACGACTGGCGACCGCAGTGAACTGGAAAAGCGCCTCTATGCGACAGTAGCTTGTAAAGCCGCAGTTAAAGATGGGGACACTATCAGTCGTGAGGCGGCTGAGGCCTTGATTGAACAAGTGTTGCAACTCGAGAATCCGGTGTGTCCCCATGGTCGCATCTTTGTGGTTGAAATTACCAAAGAGAGCTTGTGGAGTGCGGTAGGGCGCACCTAGTCGAAGAGGGTTCGAACAACATAGTAGAGGTGTTTAACCTCATCGTAGTAGAGGGCAACAATTGCCTTTGTCTCCCCTTTTGTTTTCGTATCGACAACAACCTCTCCCCTAAAAGAGTTCACTTTTGTTGGGCCATAAAGGGTGTATAACCACTCCCCCTCATAAGGGGTTATAGTCCACTTGTTATCCCTCGCTTCCCACTCCAATGGGGGGAGAATTGAGACTTTGAATAACGCCTCATCCAAACTATTGCGGGAGGGGGAAAACTCTATCTCTTGGCTCCTCTTACGCCCATCGGGCAAGAAGAGCTCTACCTGCCAGAGCCCCCCCTCTAAAGTCTCATCGGGGGGTAAAAGGAGGTCGTTACTCCCCACATAGAGGAGGTCGTTGGAAGAAAATGGGGTTACCATCCTCTCCCATACATAAGTTTCGCTGGGGTTGGAGAGGGAGAATTGATACTCTTTGGTTTTATCAAAAGAGCTCCCCAAAAGGGCGAGAGCCACCCCCTCTCCTAAAAGAGAGTCCCCTTTTGGGGTGTGGGTAGCCACAACAATAGGGATAAGGGTGCTCTGTTCAAGGTCAAAACTCTC
>DUOJ01000100.1 GCA_012838895.1 Spirochaetales bacterium | reverse complement strand
TCTTGCTTTTACCTACCATTTGATAGCGATGACGCATCTGTTTCTTCTCACCATCCCAGTAAGGGTTGTCAATATTTACTACGTAATACCCCAAATCCTTACGCCACACATAGTAGAATTTCTGCTTATTCTTTCTCTGTTCTTCCATGCTTAATATTATAGCATGTTACAACCTATATTACAAGCATAAAATTCCTTTACTTGAAAAGATTTAACACCAATTTTTGTTAGGGATGCTTAAGGTTGTGCGAAATTTTGGGCTATCAGCAGAAGTGAGAAAATTACTCATTTTGCAAGAACCTCACCTATTATTTATCACTCTAAAGGTCAATTTTAGACATATATTCCACCTTTTTGATATTGTTTTACGTCTGAGATAGTTTATTATTTATGTATGGAGGTTTTATATTTAGCAAATATACCGTTAAGTTAACGGAAAATCACATTTAAGGAGTAAAGCATGAAAAGAATTGCAATTTTTTCAATTATCCTACTGCTATCTTTTTCAATGGTTTTTGCAGCAGGAGCACAAGAAGGGAAGAAAAAATTCATTGGTTTGGCAATGCCTGAAACACACGTTGAGCGTTGGCAAATGGATGGAGCGGCCTTAAAGAATGCAGCCATCGCCCTTGGTTATGATGCCGAAGTTGCTTACGGAGATGCCGATCAAACTAAACAAAATGCACAAGTCTCCGACTTTATTACCAAAGGGGCCAACCTACTTATTATTGGTTCAATCAACAATGGTGTTGTCTCAGCTGTTGCCGACGCCCGTCGCGACGGAGTAGAGGTGATTGCCTACGACCGACTTATCATGGATACCGACCAATACGACTACTACATCACTTTTGATAACTTTAAAGTTGGACAGTTCCAAGGGAAAGCAATTGTTGAGGCGCTCGACTTAGCGCACGCCACAACTGCTAAGCCCAAGCACATCACCCTCTTTGCCGGTAGCCCCACCGATAACAACGCCTTCTATTTCTTCGATGGTGCTATGAGTGAATTACGCCCCTACGTTGAAAAAGGTGTCTTGAAGATTGTTGGACCCGCTCCCTTACAGTCGAGCGATACCGCCAACTTTACCAGGATTGCCACTGAGAACTGGAGGGCCGACCTAGCCAAGCAGAGGATGGAGAACCTTCTCAATGGAGATGCCAAAAACTACTATCTTGACGCTGTATTGGCTCCCAATGACACTTTGGCTCGCGCTATCATTGAAGCTCTCTTAACCGATGCCAAATACATCAATAACATCCCCGTCGTTACTGGACAGGATGGAGAGGTGGCTTCTATTAAATTCATCCGTGATGGCAAACAGGCTATGACCGTCTTTAAAGATACCCGTGACCTAGCGGCCGCAGCCATCGTTTTGGCTGACGCTATCCTCAAGGGTGAGACTCCCAATATTCCGGGAGCACGTCTCGACACTCAGACCTACAACACTGGGAAGAAGTATATTAAATCATACCTCTTAGAGCCTGTTAACGTAACAAAAGATAACTATATCGAAGTGATGGTTGACAGCGGTTACTACACAGCTGACCAACTTCGCTAAAGAGAGTTAGTTATTGTATCTAATCAATCCACCGGCAGGTTACTGCCGGTGGGATTTATAGTAGGTGGAGGGCTATGGGTAGTAACGACTATATTTTAGAGGTTAACAACATAACCAAAGATTTCCCAGGTGTTCGGGCTTTAGACAATGTCGACTTTAAAGTTCGAAGGGGGGAAATTCATTGTCTCGTTGGGGAAAATGGGGCCGGCAAATCGACTTTAGTAAACGTCATAAGTGGCGTTTTTCCCCGAGGAGACTATGAGGGGGTGGTGGTTTTTAAAGGGAAAGAGACCCACTACAGGAGCACTAAAGATAGTGAGAGTGATGGTCTTTCAATCATCCACCAAGAGCTAACCTTAAGCCCCTACCTCTCAATCTACGAGAACATCTTTTTAGGGAATATGAAGACTCGCTTTGGGGTAATCGACTGGGATGCGTGCTTACGCGACTCCTATCCCCTCCTGAAGAGGGTGGGGCTCTCTGAACCTCCCCAAACCATTGTGAGTAAGATGAGTGTAGGTAAGCAACAACTGGTAGAGATTGCACGAGCCATCTCCCGCAATGCTGAGTTGTTGATTTTTGATGAACCCACCTCATCACTCAACGACGAAGAGTCGGAAAACCTCTTAAAGCTCCTCCTTGAATTCAAGCGAGAGGGGATTACCTGTATCATGATCTCCCATAAGCTCGATGAGGTGTTGGCTGTAGCCGACTCAATCACCATCCTCCGTGATGGTCTTTCGGTTGCCAGCTACGATACTAGAGCGGAAGAGGTGTCCAAACAACAGATAATTAAAGCGATGGTGGGGCGGGAGTTGAAAAACCTCTTTCCAGAAAAAGACCCGAAAATTGGTGAAGTTGTCTTTGAAGTTAAGAATTGGAGTGTTAACCACCCTGACTACCACGATATGAAGATTGTTGACAACGCCTCCTTTTTCTTAAAACGGGGGGAGATTGTCAGCTTCTGTGGCCCAATGGGGGCAGGGAGAACTGAACTGATGATGTCAATCTTCGGCAACTCCTATGGGTATGGTGCCACAGGTGAGATTTATCTTCACAATGAGAAAGTGACCTTTAAAAGTCCCAAAGATGCGATTGAGAAGGGGGTAGGGTACGTCTCTGAAGATCGTAAATCGCTAGGTCTAATTTTAATTCAAGATGTTAAGACCAATATTACAAACTCAAGTCTACCTAAACTCTCTAAACGGGGGGTGTTAGATAAGGAGAAGATAAGGGAGAGTGCCGAATTTTACAAAGAGTCACTCCAGATTAAAACACCTTCTCTAGAGCAATTGGCACGTAACCTCTCTGGAGGGAATCAACAAAAGGTTGTTTTAAGCCGAGCTCTATTAGCTGACCCCGATATTTTCATTGTCGATGAGCCAACGCGGGGAATCGACGTTGGGGCCAAGTTTGAAATATACAGCATCTTAAATGAGATGGTTAAACAGGGTAAAAGTGTAATTGTTGTCTCCTCTGAGTTAACAGAGGCGATAAGTATGTCTGATCGAATATATGTCATGAACGAAGGGAAGATCAAAGGGGTGTTGAACCGTGATGAGGCTACCCAAGAGGGGATCATGCATATGGCTTTGGTCGATTAGGGGGAAAACCATGACAGATAAAGTACAAATAGAACAAATTTCCTTTTGGGGATTGGCCAAACAAAACATGCGTAAACTCTCGATGTTTATCATGTTGGGGTTGATTCTCGCCGTATTTGCCATCTTAACCAAAGGGGTGAACCTCACCCCACGCAATATTACCAATATCTTTATCCAAAACAGCTATATCTTAATCTTGGCTGTCGGGATGGTGTTGGTCATTATTATTGGTAACATTGACCTCTCAGTTGGCTCAGTAGTTGCCTTCTCAGGGGCTATTAGCGCAATGATTTACAATAAAGGGATAGGGTTAATCCCGACGCTACTCCTCTCACTTGTCATTGGAGCTTTGATTGGATCGTTCCAAGCTGTCTTGATCGCCTATTTGCGAATCCCTGCTTTTATTACAACACTAGGTGGAATGTTACTCTTTAGGGGTTTGACCTATATTATCACCAACGTGAGCCCCATCTCGCTGCGTGATGATGGCTTTAAACAAATTGCTTCAGGGTCGCTCAATATTAAGGGCTTCACTATTGGGAATTACGATGGTCTCTCAATTGTGGTGATGGCGGTGGCGATTATTGCCTTGGTTGTCTACAACTATTTCCAAAGAAGACGCAAAATTCGTAACGGTTTTTCTCTCATCCCACTGCGTTACACAATTTTAAAAATAGGGGCCCTTTCAGCCCTTATTATCTTAGTCTTCTTGCGCTTTGCCGCCTATCGAGGGATACCCACTGTTGGCTTAGTCCTCTTTATTGTCACTGCCATCTTTGTTTTCATCACCAACAACACTGTGATAGGACGTTATATCTACGCTGTTGGCGGAAATGCCAAATCTGCCAAACTTTCGGGAATTAACTCGGAGCAAGTTGTCTTTATAACCCACGTCATCATGGGGGTGTTGTGTGGACTCTCCGGAGTTGTCTTCACCGCCTATATGAACTCGGCTCTTCCGCAAGCTGGTAACCAGTTTGAGATGGATGCTATCGCCTCCTGTTATATTGGAGGGGCTGCCGCTTCGGGGGGAATTGGAACTACCATTGGTGCCATAACGGGGGGCTTGGTGATGGGGGTAATCAACAACGGTATGTCTTTGATGAATATTGGAGCCGACTGGCAGTATGTTGTTAAGGCCTCCATTCTCCTCCTCGCTGTCTTCTACGACATCTGGAGCAGGCGAAAGTCGGGCTTAGGTTAATCGCTAACTATTTTACGTGCCTCTAGATAAAAACGTTTCTCTTGGGCATGTCCCATAGAGAACGTTTTTCTAGGGAGAGAACCATCTTGAACAATTGTCGAAAAGAAGGTGTGTTTATCGATAGCCGGGAGGAAGAGACCAATATTGCCCTCCTTGGAGCCCAAAGTAGTGGTAATCTCCTCTCCATGCACATAATCGACTTCGACACCTTTTTCATCCTCTAAGAGGGCATCTATTACGTTTTGAATGGTTCCGGCAACAATTGAGGTCTCTGGGCTCTGTAGGGTAGCCACTTTGAACCCTTCGCGGTCGACATACCCAAAGCGCTGAAGGCTTTGGTCTTCAATTAAGCCTTTTATCGCCTCAACACTCTCAACTGTTTCCAAAGATTTAAGGTGACAGTGGTGTCCTAACTCTTCTAAGAAGAGGGTCGATGAACAGTTGAAGAGAATCCGATGGATAGGTTCAAAAAGGAGTCCCTCGTCGTAGATGTTTTCAAGCTCTACCATTGCCCAGCGAGCAGGGTGCGTCTCCCTCTCTGCCGGAGAGAGCTTTTGTTTAATCTCCTGCCAACACGCTTTGGCCGTTGCCAATGAGTGGTTCCCATCTCCCATGGCATACATCAAGGGGTTGCTGGGGTCTAATTTTGACCCCATTTTAGCTAAAGCTTTCCCCAATTGGGTGAAGAGGTGAGTACTTTTAACTTGGTATCCTTTAATATGACCGCCCCCCTCCATTAAAGAGAAGTCGTAGACTTTAGGGAGGTCTTGGTGCAGGGCGATAAGGGGTTCAATAACGGAGCGCTCTTCATCGTCAATTAAGACTAAAATATGGGGCAGTTCCAGCTTAGCGCCACGCCTAATGGCTTGGCGAGGGGGGATGCGCTCTATGATTGTCCCTTCGGTGGCTCTGATTGGGGTTTTAGAGGCGTTATTGTAGTCGTAGAGCTCTAAATCGAGGGTCACCAAGAGTCCCCAGCGGCTAACCCCCTCGACGGTGGTGCGCTCTATTAGAAAGAGACTCTCGTCGTAGTTATCAAAGAGGTTTTGTCCTAAGTAGTTCTCCATAGTATTTTGAATTTTAGCTATCCGTTGTTTGCCGTTTTCTTCTTCAAGGTAGACCTCGGGATAGATGAGATGGAGGGTCGAAGGGGCGGTGTCGACAAATTTTTCAACCCGTTGCCAATAATCGAGTTCACTGGTGTATTGGTCACACGCTACAATGGCCCATTTTGTTAAATCGACCCCATTGTTGGGGACTAAAATATTAGCTACATTGATTCCAACGCTCTTTAAATCCTCAATCGCACGCTTCATAAAAAACCTCATTCTATAAATAAATAGTTTACGTAGGTTATACACCATCCTCCTAATAAGGTGAAGTAATGGCCCCTTTTAAAGTGACTACATTTAAACTCTGTGATATAATTGCCTCTATGTTAAGGTTAAGACGTATAATTCGTTTCAGTGGCAGAGTTCAAAGCTTCTTGGTCTTGCTCACTTTTTTTGTATTCGCCCTCTTCTTAATTCAGTTGTGGGGTCTCTTAACACCTCAGTTTTACACTGTTATCTCAAACGGTTTAATCTTCTTAATCTATTTGGGCTTTGCCTATGGAGTTGTGATTATCATTCTTACCCTCCTATTGGGGGCGATTTCATCAGTTTTTCTGTGGGGAGAAGTTTTGAAGATTCTTGGTAAGTCACTTCTCCTTTCTCTAATCTTAACCTTTGTCTCCCTCTTCACTACCCTCACGCAGGGGGGGATCGTCTTCACCATTTGAGGAGGCAAGATGGAGCAACGCGTTGTCGCCATTCGAGGAGCCATTCAAGTTACTGCCGATACCCAGGCAGCAATTAGGGAGGGGACGGAGCGCCTTTTTTACGCAATTTGTATGGCTAACACCCTCTTGGAGGAGGAGATAATCTCGATTATGTTCTCCTTAACCCCCGATTTGAGGAGTTTAAATCCTGCGACTGCTTTGAGAGAGGGGTATCCTTCCCTCCAAGTTCCCCTCTTTTGTACCCAAGAGGCGCTTATTGAGGGGATGCTTGAGCGAACTATTAGGGTAATTATCCACTGTTACTCCTCACGCGAAGAGGTGCAACACATCTACCTTGAGGGAGCAGCCAATTTAAGGCGAGATTTGTCTTCCAATTATTCTTGACATATTGAGGCGAAAGTGTATTATTAACCATTCTCGTTCTAAGGAGTCAACTATGGTAAAAAAATCATTTTTAGTTTTAATAGTCTTACTCTTCACCTTTACAACCCTCTTTGCCAATAGCGCTGTCTATAAGCAAGCTGACGACCTTTTTTGGTCAGACCGCTATGAAGAGGGGAAGAGCTATATCGAAGGGGAGTTGAAAAAGACAACTAACCCCACTGAACGAAGTGAGCTCTTGTGGCGCCTCTCGCGGGTAACATTGGGAATTGGTGATGAGATGAAGGTGCAAGGGGCGAGCAAGGATGAACTCTTTGCAATCTTTGAAGAGGGGGAAGCGCAAGCTAATGAGGCGATTAAGAGCGCTCCCTTGGCTTGGGCCTACGTCTACCGCGCCTCCAATATTGGGCGTTGGGGTGAGACTAAGGGGCCCCTCAACTCTCTTGCCAAGGCTAAGGGGATGCGCGATGACTTTGCCTATGTGATCGACACTTTGGGGGTTCTCGACAACGATACTGCTTGGTATGTATTGAGCCAACTCTACTTCCAACTTCCTGGCTGGCCCATCAGCTTTGGCGATATCGACACAGCAATCTCCTACTCCCGCAAAGCTATCGACTCAATCCCTCAAGAGAGACTCCTCCCTGGCCACTTTAAATCACTGGCAAAAATGCTCTGGAAGCGCGATTTATCAGCTTCTAAACGACAATCTAAAATTCAATCTATTGAGAAAGAGTGGAAGAAGTCGCACAAAAGTTCTCTCGATAAGTATGGATATTACGAAGGGGCCAATGGGGTTAACGCTGTCCCCTTCTATTCACCAGTAGCCCTCAACAAAATGAGCGACCGTCAAGAGGCACAAATGGTTCTCGCCTACGCTATTGCCAAGTACGAAGTGTGGCCTTTCCACTCTCGTTCTGATAAACGTAACTACGACGACATGAAGGCTTTAATGCAGGAGTGGGGCTTCTAAGACCACTCAGCTTGACAAAAGAGCGATCTTTCCCTATTCTGGCTGAGGTTGCGCCACCTTAGCTCAGCTGGCCAGAGCACGTGACTTGTAATCTCGGGGTCGTCAGTTCGAATCTGACAGGTGGCTGCTTATTTTAGGGTGGGGGTTTTGCCTTCGCCCTTTTTTAGTCTTATCTCTTTTTCCATTTGCTATTGACTATTCCCTTATATTTCGCTACTGTGGGCACGTCAGATAGGACGGGGAGGTTCCCGAGTGGTCAAAGGGGGCAGACTGTAAATCTGTTGGCTCAGCCTTCGAAGGTTCAAATCCTTCTCTCCCCATCTGTGTTGCCTTCTCTTCTGGGGAAGGCGTTTTTTTTGTGGGGTGGTGATGAATTGCTTTTATGAAGAGGGTCTACAGTTCTCTTGTCAGGAGGGGTGCTACTACTGTTGCGGCGTTGAGCCGGGATTTGTTTTTCTCTCTCTAGATGACTTGAAGCGTCTCGCTATCTATCTTAAAATTGACGAACAGGCGGTAGTAAAAACCTATTGCCGACCAGTAAATATGGGCTCGTTCTCCTATATAAGTCTTAAAGAGGTTGCCAACCACGATTGTATTTTTCTAGAGCGTGAAAAGGGGTGTCAAGTTTACCAATCTCGCCCTGTGCAGTGTGCCACTTACCCCTTTTGGGCTTCAATTTTAGAGAGTCGTGAAACTTGGCATCAGGAGAAACAGTGGTGTCCCGGTATCGATAAAGGGTGCCTCCACTCTAAAGAGTTTATCGAGAACGAGTTGGTAAAGCGGCGCGGAATCAACCTAGCTGTCTGGGAAGAGTTCGTACAATAAAAGGACCTATGGCAAAGATATCAGAGAGGATAATCGAAGAGATTAAAAATCGTATCTCATTTACCGACCTTATCTCTCAATACATCTCTGTAGAGAAGAAGGGAGACCGCTACTGGGCCCTCTGTCCGTTCCATGAAGAGAAGACACCATCGTTCTCATTTGTCCCCGACCGGGGATTCTTTCACTGTTTTGGATGTGGTAAAGGGGGCTCCCTCTTCGATTTCGTGATGGAGATGGAGCATCTAAGCTTCCCTGAAGCGGTCCGCTTCTTAGCTGAAAAAGTGGGAATTGAGATTGAGGAAGAGAGTCCCGAAGAGCGTAAAAAACGGGATGAGTTGAAATCGATGCGTTCCCTCTACGATAAGATTGCCGCCAGCTTTAACTATATTTTGAACAACTCTTCATTTGCACAAGAGGCCCGCCAATACCTCAAGCGGAGGGGGTTTAGCGACGAGACAATCAACTACTACCAAGTTGGATTTGCCCCAGATGACCCCGTATGGCTCTACACCTTTTTGAAAGAGAGGGAGTTTAGTGACCCTTTCTTAAAGCAATCGGGGCTCTTTAGTCGCAACAATGTTGAGTATCCCCTCTTTAGAAATCGCCTTATGTTCCCCATTAGAGATTGGCAGGGGAGGGTGGTAGCCTTTGGAGGTCGTGATTTATCAGGGAGCAGTAAAGCAAAATATATAAACACCCCAGAGACCCTCCTCTACAGTAAACGGGAAGTTCTCTATGGCCTCCACGAGGGACTAGATGAGATTAAAAAAGAGCAGAGTGTGATCCTCTGTGAGGGCTATTTTGATGTATTAGCCCTCCACCAAGCTGGTCTAAAGAACTGCGTTGCCCCCCTAGGGACCGCCTTTACCCCTGAGCAGGGGCGTCTAATTAGACGTTACGCTGAAAAAGTATTATTTTTGTTTGATGGAGACCTCGCTGGTTTGAATGCCACTAAGAAAGCTTTAATAATCGCTGAAAATGGGGGATTACAAACTAGGGTCATAGTTTTAAAAGGGGCAGAAGACCCGGCCGAGTTGTTGGAAAAAGAGGGAGGCGAACCTCTTTTAGAGCAGTGCAAAGAGACACAAAGCGGGTTTGATTACCTTGTACATTCGGCTATTAACAGGTATGATGCAGGGCAGGCGAATGGTAAGTTGCAAATTTTTAATGAGGTAAAACCCTATTTAGACGCAGTCGACTCTAATATAGTACGACAGAGTTATCTGCGTGATTTGGCATCTTACCTCCAACTTGATGAGGAGACTTTAACGCGTGACTATGTTGAGCGTTCTAAAGTGGGAGGAAAGAAGCCCCAAGAAGAGAGAAAAATTGGTGGAGGAGGGGCGAGACTATCCACAGATCTCTATTTATTGTTGACAGTTATGAATAACCGCTCACTTTTCCCCTTAATTAGGAGGAGGCTACCAGCTGATGCCCTAAAAGATGAGAGGGCAATTACCCTTTATAACCTACTCGAGGAGACCTCGCGTGAGGGAGTAGGGGAGAGTGATGAATTTATCCTTCAGAGAATCGAGGATGAAGAGTTGCGTAATCTTGTTGCTAGAAGCTTTATGACGGGCGAATTTAGAAGCCAGAGCGAAAAAATCGCAAATGAAACGCTTCAGACAATCACCTTACGCCACTTGAGAGTAAGAAGGAAGAGAGTTGAGAATTTGCTCCGCCTGGCGGAACGCGATGGGCAGGGGGGGCAAGAGTTAGCCGATTTGCTTCATGAAAAAAAATCGCTCGATGAAGAGATCGCTAAGTATGAGGATGCCAGTGTATGGTAGATTTTGAAAAACAGAGTTATTTTGAAAAATTGGTCTCAATTGGAAGGAGTAAAGGGTCTCTCAAAGAGGAAGACTTTGCCTCTGTGCTACCTAAAAATATCCAAAAGCAGGCCGAAACGGTAGAGAAAATTGCCAGCCTCCTGGAAAAGCAGTACAATATTAAGGTTGTGAATAGTGAAGAGACGGAGAGTAATTTGTTAGAACAAGAGAAAGAGAGCATCCTTCCCGAAGAGGAGTTAGATTCAACCGATTTGGAAGAGTTAGAAGATCCTTTGATGGATGATGATGACATCGATGAATTTTCTCCACTTGATGATGAGCCAATCGATGAGATCGATGATGAAGGTGACGACGAGGATGAGGAAGATGACGGGGATGATGATCTAGACGAAGATGACGAAGATGAGTTGGATAAGAGATACGATAAAGCCTCCCTCTCTTCCGATGATGACTTCAGTAGTTACCAAAGGCCACGTAAACTCCAAGACCTCGACAGCTCCGATGGCGAAGGTGGCTCTCAACAACGGTCCACCGTATTGGGAAGTGAAAGGAGTGACTCCTCAGTTGACGACCCTATTCGCCTCTACCTAAGGGAAATTGGGCGTGAAAGTCTGTTGACCGCTGAACAAGAGGTTGAGTTGTCTAAACGGATGGAAGAGGGGGGCGAAATTATTAAAAATGTCCTCCTTAAGTCGGGTATCTTAATTAGTAGCTTCAAAGATATTCTTGATTTAATTACCACGCGCTTCGATGAAGAAGAGTTGGAATTTTCTCCTAAAGAACTCAAAGAGAAGATGAACGACCAGAAGCGCTACTCTAACTACTACAAAGAGTCACTTAAAGATATTTCCACTCCATTGAGAAGCTACACTGAACTGAAAAAGAAAGTTGTCTCAACTGGAGGTGATATCCTCCAAGATGAGACCTGTATTAAAAAGCGCTCCCAATTGATGAAAAAGCTCTCTAAAATTGAACTTCAACCCGAAGATATTACCACCTTTAGTGAGCACTACTTAACAGCCGAGCGTGATATTTACGACCTTCAAAGGCGAAAAGCTTCGATTGAAGCCCAATTGGGGGTTAGTGGATTGCGTGAATTGCGTCAAATGGGGCGAGCATTAGCGGTCCCCTCCCAGCGTGAAGCTCTTGAAAATCGACTTAATATGAGTGCCGATAAGATTAAAGAGTTAATCCGCGATATCCAATTGACCAATAAGCAGCTTGAAGGGATTGAGTTTGAGTTTGAAGAGACTTGTGATGATATTATCAGCAATGCTAAGGAGATTATGAGGGGTCGCGAGATGATGAAGAGTGCCAAAGACCGCCTAATTCAGGCTAACTTGCGCCTCGTTGTCTCGATTGCCAAGAAGTATACCAATCGTGGTCTCCACTTCTTTGACCTGGTCCAAGAGGGAAATATTGGATTAATTAAAGCGGTTGAGAAATTTGAGTACCGCAAAGGTTATAAGTTCTCTACTTACGCCACTTGGTGGATTCGCCAAGCCATCACTAGAAGTATTAGTGACCAAGCACGCACTATTAGGGTCCCCGTCCATATGATTGAGCAAATCAATAAGGTGGTGCGTGAGTCTAGGATGTTGATGCAAACCTATGGACGTGAACCAACTGATGAAGAGATTGCCGAGAAGCTGGGATGGACCCCTCAGAAGGTTAAATCGGTCAAGAATGTGGCACGCGAGCCAATCTCCCTTGAGACCCCAGTGGGGGAAGAGGAGGATTCTCTCCTCTCCGATTTTATCGAAGACAAAGATGTGGAGAATCCAGCCACCCAAACAGCCTTTACCCTCTTACAAGAGCAACTGAGGGATGTGTTAGAGACCCTTCCCCCTCGTGAACAAGAGGTTTTGAAGATGAGATTTGGGCTAGAGGATGGTTACTCATTGACATTGGAAGAGGTAGGGTTGTATTTTGAAGTAACGCGTGAGCGTATTCGACAAATTGAGGCGAAAGCTTTAAGGCGTCTCAGACATCCTAAGCGGAGTCGTCCGCTCAAAGATTATAGGCAGGAGTAGGATATGGTGGAAGTGTTTGATAAACTGCGTACTCTTCAGGGGGTATTAGCCGATAAATTTGTTATTCTTGAAGAGATTAAAGAGATTCCGCGCACCTTGGAGACTAAAATAGAACTTCTTAATCACGGAAAGAGGACCTATATTGAGAAGCATGAGCGGCTCGATAAAACCAAAGAGGAGCTCAAGTCGCTCCGCTTTGCCCTTGATGATGCCGAGAGGGCCCGTGAAGAGTCGGAGAAGCAGATGGAATTGATCTCCACTCAACGCGAATTTGAGGCTCTAGAGAAAGAGATTAAAGATGCTCAACTTAGAGAGCAGTCGCTTAGAAAGTCGCTCTTGGCAAAAGAGAAGTTCTACTCAGAACTCCAAGAACAGATTGAAGAACACGAGATGTTGATGGAAGTTCAAGAGGAAGAGGTTAAGACTGAGAGTGAAAAAAAAGACTCTCTCCTTAAAGAGAAGCAAAATGAACTCGATAATTTGAAGAAACAAGAGGAGGCTTTAGTTCCTGGAATTGATGAAACTATCCTCTTTAAATTTGAGAGAATTATTAAGAATAAAGAGGGGATCGGGATTGTCCCAGTGCATGGCCTGGTATGCCAGGGGTGCCACATGACCCTTCCGTTCCAATTTGTCAACGAAGTGCGCCTCAAGGAGGATTTCAAGTTTTGCCCCTATTGTTCCCGTGTTTTATATTGGGAAGAGAGTGACCTTGATGAACAGGTGGGTGCAAAAGCTGCTGATATCGAAATTGAAGAGGCTGGATTGGCAGATTTTGTCGATTCAGATGAATTTGACGATCTTTTAGAGTAGAATAGTTTAAGGTGTTCCACGCAGTCGCCGCCTTCGGGGGGAGGAAAGTCCGGGCTCCACAGAACATGACGCCGGGTAACACCCGGCAGCCGTAAGGCTAGAGAAAGTGCCACAGAAAATATACCGCCTAGCAATAGGTAAGGGTGAAATGGTGGGGTAAGAGCCCACCGCACCACTGGTAACAGGGGTGGCAGGGTAAACCTCGTCAGGAGCAAGACCAAACAGCAAAGGAGTTGTTCGCTCTAACTTTGCGGGTAGGTCGCTTGAGCTTTTCGGTAACGGAAAGCCTAGATAGATGACTGCATAGACAGAACCCGGCTTATGGAACACCTTTTATTTACTCTCTTATGGGGCCCTATGGAAATAGTCGATATCAGAAGTATTTTCTCAAATAAATTGTTAACAATCGAAAATCCCGCCCGTTATATAGGCGGTGAATATATCTATGGACCCAAACGATTATTAGAGGCGACCCAATTCCATGTTGGTCTCTCTTTTCCCGACCTCTACGAGATAGGGATGGCTAACAACGCGATGCGTATTTTATACGATTTAGTTGCCTCTATTGACCTTCCCATCAGTGTCGACCAGGTCTTTGCCGTTGCCCCCGACTTTGAGGCCCTCTTAAGAGAGCACTCAATTCCACTTTATACTCTTCAACATGGCCTTCCCCTCAATTCATTAGACCTCTTAGGGATAACCGTAGGCTACGAACTCTCCGCTACCAACATCTTACAAGTTTTAGAGTTGGGGAGAATCCCTCTTCACTCCAGTGAGAGGGGCGAAGGGGACCCCATTGTCATTGGAGGGGGACCAGCAATTACCAACCCCCTCCCATTTGCCCCCTTCTTCGATTTCATCTTTATTGGGGAAGCTGAACATGGTTTTCAAGAGATAGTCACAAAAATGTACCAGATGAAAATGGGAGGTGCGAGTCGTAAAACTATCGTTGACTCCCTCAAAGAATCTCCATTTCTCTACTGGGAAGGGAGAGAAAGGACCCAAAGGGCGATAGATCAAGCATTTGCTAACAGAGATAAAGGGGGTTACAACCACTTTGTAATTCCCAACTTTAAGGTCTCCCAAGACCATGGGGTAGTGGAGATTATGCGGGGATGCCCTAATGGGTGTCGCTTCTGTCATGCCGGACAATTTTATAAACCTTATCGTCAAAAGCAGTTTAAGACCATTAGAGAAGAGGTTAAGCAACACATAGAAGAGTTTGGATACCGCGAAGTGACCCTCAGTTCCCTCTCTTCAGGGGACCATCCACTCCTCAAGAAGATGATTAAAGAGTTAAACCGAGAGTGGTCTTCGAACCACATCTCATTCTCTCTTCCTTCTCTCAAGGTGAACTCATTCTCCCTCGATATCATAGAAGAGCTCTCGGGGGTGCGTAAGAGTGGACTCACCTTCGCCATAGAGACCCCCCTTGAGATGTGGCAAAAATCGATGAATAAAGAGGTCCCCATTGACCAGGTTATAGCAATCCTCCTTGAAGCAAAAAAGAGGGGGTGGCGCCTGGCTAAGTTCTATTTTATGGTGGGACTCCCTTTCGTTCCTGCCGAAGAGGAACACGCTGCTATAATCGACTTCTTAACCCAAGTTTACCAAGCCACTAAAATAAATATGCACATCAACGTTGGGGCCTTTATCCCTAAGCCCCACACCCCCTTTCAGTGGGCAACTTTAAACCCTCCAGAGCTCTCTAACCAACATCTAGCAACCCTTAAAAGGGGCATCCAAGAGGCAATTAAGGGGACAAAGGTCTCCTACCAAGACCCTTACTCCGCCTATATCGAAGGAGTCATCTGTCGCGGTGGTATAGAGATTTCAGATCTCATTGAAAAGGCTTACCACCAAGGGGCCCGCCTCGATGCGTGGTACGAACACTTTGATAAATCCCTCTGGTTTAATTTAATTGAGGAGGGAAAGTACCCGATAAGAGAGAATTGGAGCCTAGAAGAGCCCCTTCCATGGGATGTTGTCTCCTTAGATATCTCAAAAAGTTTCTTCAAACGGGAGTGGGAGAGGGCTGAAAAGTCGCTCTTAACTACCAGGTGCCTCCCAGTTTGTAATAATCCCTGTGGAGTGTGTTCAAAAAAGAACTGGGTTGATGAGGCTCAAGAAGAGGATATTGAAGAGATAAAGAGAGAGGTGACTAAAGGGGTAGCCCACAGTGTCCTTTTCTATTATAGAAAAGAGGGTAGGGCGACCTTCACCTCCCATATAAATGTTATGCGCCTCTTTGAGCAAGCTTTCCAAAGAGCACGCCTAGATGTCGCTTTTACCCAAGGCTTTAACCCTAAACCTAAGATGGAGGCGGTTAACCCCCTTTCAACCGGTGTTAGTGGTCTAAATGAGGTTCTCCTTGTCGACCTACACGACGCATTAGCTTTAGATGAGAAAGAAACACTCTTCAAACTCAACGGCGTCCTCAGCGATGGGTTCACCTTCACCTCAATGGAGGTGGTTGAGAGTGACCGTCGTATCACGGCCAGTAAACATTTGGGGGGTAGTATCTATTTGATTGACAAAATTGAAGATGAGTCGCTTGCCAAGATTATTGAAAACTCCCCATTTGCCGAGAAGGTCTCTTCGGGAACTTTCCGCGTCACCATTGAGGGAGAAAAAAATCTAATTAAGACTCTCTTTGGTAACCAAGGTAGTAAATTTGAGATACTCTCAAAGATGAGGGTGGTTAGAGAGAGACTCTTTCTTAAGAACGGAGAGTCGTACGCTGCTCAATATTTGGTTTAGTCTTCTCTTTTTACCTTATCCCAGATAGCATTGAGTAGTTCAATATTGTCGTAACTCAATTCTATCGAGTGCTCCTTACAATGCTTTACCACACTGTTGAAACGACGGCGCACCTTCTGGTTGCTACGGTGGAGAGCCAAGACCGGGTCTAAATCCAAAAAGCGGGCCAAATTGACCACAGCAAAGAGTAAATCGCCCAATTCTTCCTCTATATTAGTTTGATTATTAATAGCCTCGATGAGTTCACCTTTCTCTTCATCAATCTTGTCGAGCACTCCCTCAATATTGGGCCAATCAAAACCAACCTGTTTCATCTTCTTCTGCATCTTCAAGGCAGTCTCTAGTTTGTCCATAGAACGGGGGATACGACTAAAGAAATCATCATCGCTCTCTTTTTTCCCCTCAACATCAACTTTGACCTTATTCCAAACTTTTAAAACTTCTTCAGGATTATTAGCTTCAACATTTCCAAAGACATGCGGATGGCGCCTTATAAGTTTTTCGCAAACTAAGTTCATAGCTGTTACAGGTGAAAAGTCATTTTGCTCTTCATGAATTCTAGCTAACATAAAAGTATTTAAGAGAAGATCGCCTAGCTCTTCAGATGAAGCTTCTATATTTTTGCTCTCTAGAGTGTCTAGATACTCGTAGAGTTCTTCCAAGAGATCTAAAGAGACACTCTCATTAGTTTGTTCTCTATCCCAAGGACACCCCTCAGGGCTCCTTAAGTGGGTAAGTATCGTATAGAGGTTATTTACACCTTCCTCTAAGGTCGTAGCTTCTTTGAACGCATAATCAATCATATTATCCTTCTAGTTGACAGAATATACATTATATACAATATATAGTTTATCTTAAAAAAGTTTTATACTCCCCATATGTTGTAGTGGAGTCCAGTAGATATTGGTATATTGCCCCTCTTCTCCTCCATAGAGGGTCACCCAGATGTGGAGGAAGAGCTTCCCATCTTTATTGGCCTCTTCTGCAATCACTTTGTAGAAGTAAGAATCTTCGTTATCCTTTAATTTATAGACATCCTCTCTTTGGCTGGGAAAAAAGTTCTTCTTGTAACTCTTTAAAAAAATATCTGGGTTATCAGAAGTGACAAGTTTTATCAAATTACCTTCTTCAGCTATTTCCTCTTTCTCTAGTTTGAAAGAGTACTCATATACACCACTGCCTGAATAACCTTTAAAGGGTAAAGGGAGGTCCATATCGGGAGAGGTGCCATAACTAAAATCTAAATCTTTATCAAAACTTTGGGAAAAGGTCCCCACAAGAATTCCCCATTTTTCAGTATGGGGGTTAACAATCCCATTTTTTGTTCTAGAAAAGTTTTTGGTTGTATTGTTGGTTTTGGTGTAGAGGTAAAACCCAGGGGCTGAGTCTTGCTTATCGGGGCTCCATGGGATCCCATTACCACTACTCCCCTTTATGTTAGTTGAGAATTGACTGCGAATAGTAGAGAGATAGTAGACATCGTCATGTTGACTGGATGGTGGGGCTGTAACAGCTGCATTAGTGCTGAGGACGTAGAAGAATTTAAGAGACGGTTCGCCTTCTAGTTCGTTAAGCTTCTCCATCCCCCGCTGGGTTATTCTAACCTTATAAGAGATAGTGTTTTCTTCATTGGTACTAACTTTAGAGAAAGAAACTACACTATCGAGGTTGATAAAAAGGGGAATCCCACACGTTAAGAATAAAAAAAGAGAGGGCAATATAAGGGTCAAAAGACTCAATTTTTGCCATCTCTTCATAACTCCTCCAAAAGGTGGAGGCCGAAGCCTCTACTAGAGAGTAACCAGTCTATTCTTAGCTAAACGGGCAAACTCAGAGGAAGGAAACTCGTCGCTAAGTTGTTTAAACATAGCTCTGGCCAGTTCAATATCACCATTAGCCTCGTAAAGCCTAGCCAGGCTAAAGAGGGCACGTGGCGATTCAACAGCGTCCCTGCCGTAGTTGTCGTAAACCCGTTGGTAATACTCAATAGCTTTGAGGTTATCGCCCAATTGCTCACTACTCACACCTGCATTAAAGAGGGCTAAGGGGGCTAAGTACCCCTCTTTATTCCTCTCAGCTACACTTAAGAAGAGGGCCGTAGCCTCAGCGTAGGCCTCCTCTTCATAGGCAATTAGCCCTTGGAGATAGAGAGCTTTAACCGCAGGGTAGCCCTTCCCTCTCTTCTTGGACAAAGCTGCCAAATCATTTTTGAGCTCGCTGGCATCGCCTCCATCACTACTTGTCCACTCGTTGTAGCGCTCTTGGAGAGCGTCAATTGCTATTTGACGGGAATTAGCCTGCTTATCGCTAACTTTAAGGCCAATACCGAGGGCAATCAAAGCTACTATAATGGCTGCCACCACGATGATAATAATCATTTTATTGGAGACTACAAAATGTGAGAACTTTTGTCCCAGTTTATCTGTAGTGCTCACCTCTTTACTCTTTGCCATGGCTCTATCTACCCCTAGTCGTTATTTTCGCGTGATTTCATTAGGTCCCCAAAGGTGACAGTGTCACTATCGTCTTGGTGGATATATTTAGAAATCTCAGATTGTTGAGACTTTCTGATCAGCTCTTTGATAGAGAGGCTCAGTTTCTGGGTAGAGGGATTAACCTCCATAACAGCCGCGGTAATTGGGTCTCCTACCTTAAACTTTTTCAAGACCTCATCGGTGTAGTACTCATCAGGTCCAACTAGGTTAAACTTGGAGATCAACCCCTCAATTTCACCAATAACTTTAACAAAGACGCCAAAGTCGGTCACATTGGAGATAACGCCACTTATAGTACTCCCCTTGGGATAATCTTGTCTTAGAGTTTGCCAGGGGTTCCCCTCAAGCTGTTTAACACCAAGTCTAATATGGCGGGTTTGAGGATCAATGCGGGTGACAACGACATCAATTACATCACCTTCTTTACAAAACTCGTTCATGTTGCGCACTTTTTTAGTCCACGAGATATCGTCGAGGTGTAAAAATCCATCAATCCCCTCTTCCAAGTTGATAAATGCACCACTATTGGTAAGCTTTACAACCTGCTTGGAGAGGGTCTTCCCGAGTGGGTAACGCTCTTCAATCGTATCCCAGGGGTTCTCTTCAAGCTGCTTAAGTCCAAGGCTGATCCTCTTTTTATCGAGGTCGTAACCCAAGATTTTAGCCTCAACTACATCGCCTAAGGCGAGAAGTTCTTTGGGGTTGTTAATTCTTCTAGTCCAAGAGAGCTCGGAGATGTGGGCTAATCCCTCAATTCCAGGCTCAATTTCAATGAAAGCACCAAAGGTGGTAATCTTAGTAACAGGCGCTTTAATTACATCGTCAACCTTATAGCGCTCCTCAAAGGAGTCCCATGGATCTTCCTGCATATGTTTCAGTGAGAGGTTAATCTTTTGACTTTCAGGGTCAATATTGATTAGGCGCAGCTGGATAACCTGCCCCTTCTTAACAAAATCTTTCGGTTTTGTGACATGGCCCCAGCTCATATCGTTGATATGAAGGAGTCCATCAAACCCACCGAGGTCGATAAATGCACCAAAGCTGGTGAAACTCTTGACGGTCCCCTCGATAACGTCTCCAATTTTAACAGTTGCAAAGAACTTCTCTTTGTTCTCTTTAATCTTCTGCTCTAGATATTCACGCCTTGAGACGACACTCTTCAGTTTCATTCCGGTGTGAAATTTATCGATGATGAAATAGTCGCTAATCTCGAGCATAGATTCGGGATCTTCGACACGCGTTATATCGGCTTTAGAGAGGGGGCAAAAACCTAGGAACTCATTGCCTAGATCAACTTCAAACCCACCCTTAATAACCTTAACAAACTTCCCCATAACTGGAGAACGTTTCTCAGCGGCTTCTTTAAGAAAATCGGTACGCTCTTTTATGTCAGCGCGTTTTTTTGAGATGACGATTTGACCGCCCTTCCCTTCTTTGTTAACAATCATCACCTTGACTTCGTCGCCGACGGCGGGAACAGTGGAGAACTCTTCTAAGGGGATTCTCCCCTCCGATTTATAACCCACATCCACAAACACATACTCGTTATTAACCTGAACAACAGATCCGGTAACGATTTGACCGTCTTCAATTTCATCAAGAGATTTGAGGTATTGCTCCTGCAGCATCGACTGCATAGATGCATCTTGTGTTTCCAACACTTCCTTCACTTCTTCCACTTTACTCTCCTGATCCATATTTTCGCCACTAATGCGGGCGAATACAGCACGTAACACTCTGTCACAAACTTCATCTATGGTCAAGTGCGACGACTCTATAAAAAGAGCCCCCTCACCCACTTTAAGGCCCCCCACCGGCTTGTTTCGGTCGATTTCATCGCGCGCTTTTATTGTCGCGTAGAGCTCTTCAAAACTCATCGCAGTCGGTTGTTGGTTAAAGCGGCGTTGGGTTCGCACCTCGACGGAGGCGTCAAGAAAAACCTTAACATCAGCTCGGGGAAAGACTACGGTAGTCATATCTCGCCCCTCTGCTACAACGTTCATCCCCCCCTCACTGAGGTGTTGAAAATTGAGATTAACGATTGAACGGAGCTCTACTATGGCTGAGTGTTGAGCGACGTAAGCATCGACTGCCTCACTATGGAGTAGGTCTTCAACGTCTTGGCCATTAGCGTAGAGGCGCCCCTCTATAACCGTAAGGGTCGTTTGACGGGCAACTTCTAAGACTGCCTCTTCATCTTCAAGGTTTATCCCCTTCTCTATAGCTGTTAGAGTAATAGCTCTGTAAAAATTACCTGAATTTAGATAATAGAATCCTAAACGCTCTGCAATGATTTTTGCTACAGTGCTTTTGCCAACTCCAGCTGGACCATCAATTGCTATTACAAACCCTTTGATCTCTTTTAACTTATCTTCTAGATTCACTCTTCCCCTCCAATAAAGCCTTTATCTCCCCCTTCGAGAGTACTCTATATTGGCCAACTTCCAGGTTATCGAGGTGAATTGTACCAATGCGGATTCGAATCAGCTTATCTATTGTGTAACCAAAATGGTCAAAAATCTTCCTTATTTCTCTATTCTTCCCTTCAATCAAAGTGATAAAAACCCACCTTTTACTCTTCAAGGTAAAGCGGTTTATCCTATAGGGGCGCCCCTCGTCTAACTTGAGCCCTTTGAGAGCCTCTTCTAGGTGACGCCGATCTATATTCTCTTTAGTTTGTACGGCATACTCTTTCTC
>DUOJ01000099.1 GCA_012838895.1 Spirochaetales bacterium | reverse complement strand
GCCTCCCCGGAGGGGAACAGTGCCGCTGAGTATGAGAAGAACTACCACGAAATTGGGGCCCTTTTGAAGAAACTTCAAGATGCAACGGGTGTTAAGTTGCTGTGGAACACCTCCAACCTCTTTAGCCACCCCCGTTATATGAACGGTGCTGCCTCTAACCCCGACTTCTCGGTTATTGGGAGAGCGGCCCTTCAAGTAAAGACTAGCCTCGACGTCAATATGATTCTTGGTGGACTAGGTTACACCTTCTGGGGTGGACGTGAAGGGTACCAAACCTTATGGAACACCAACACCAAGCGGGAGCAAGAGCACATTGGTGAATTCTTTAGAGTTGCACGGGACTATGGACGAGGAATCGGCTTTAAGGGCAACTTCTACATTGAGCCCAAACCAATGGAGCCCACCAAGCACCAGTACGACTTTGATGCCTTAGCGGCCTGTTCCTTTATTAAGCAACAGGGACTCGAGAAGGACTTCTCCTGTAACATCGAAAGTAACCACGCCACCTTAGCTGGCCACTCATTTGCCCACGACCTTCAAGTGTGTGTCGACCATGGTCTCTTGGGAAGCGTCGATGCTAACCAAGGTGACCCTCAAAACGGCTGGGACACCGATGAGTTCCCCACCAATGTCTACGAGACAACCGAAGCGATGTTGATTATCCTTCGTAACGGAGGATTGGGGAAAGGTGGACTCAACTTCGACGCTAAGCGGCGCAGAAACTCAACAGACCTCCAAGACCTCTTCATCGCCCACATCGGTGGAATGGATGCTTTTGCTGTTGGTCTAGAGACCGCCGTTAAGATGTTGGAAGATGGTAAAATTGAGAGAATGCGCCAAGAGCGCTACGCCTCCTTCGATAGTGGTGATGGCAAGCTCTTTGAAGAGGGCAAACTCTCCCTCACCGACCTTGCTGAAATTGGACGCAAGGTTGAAGCTGAGCAAATCAGTGGACAACAAGAGCTCTACTACAACTTGGTCAACCAGTACCTCTTTAATCGCTAATATTGGGTGGGGATTGGGCCTCCAATCCCCACATTTACCCTCTAGTTAATAATTACTATTCTCAATTGACAACGCTCTATTTATCACTTAAGGTGTATCTAGCTGTTAGTTATAAAATACTAGCGCTACACAAGGTACATTTATGATTGAAAAAAAGACAATTCTTGACCGTTATAGAGGGGAATTCTTTGAGGGGGAGTGGCCTTCAATTATTGAGATGCTAAATCTCAACACCCATCGCTACGGTGAGCGTCCCGCCTTCTCCCACTTTGAGGGGAACACCAAACACTCCATTACCTACAGCGAACTCCTTGAAAGAGTTTATGGGGTGGCTACCTTTCTTAAATCGAAAGGGATTAAAAAAGGAGATCGTATTGTCTTAAATGGGAAGAACTCTCCCGCTTGGGGGATTAGTTACCTTGGAATTCAAGCTATAGGAGCGGTTGTTGTCCCTCTAGATAACCAGCTGGAGAGCGAGAGAGTCGATGCTTTGAGTCTCTTTAGTGAAGCACGTGCTATTTTTGCTGACAGCGATGTTCTCGAAAAAAGTGAAGCTACCTTCGAATTTAGAGTCTCTCTCACCACTTCTTCTAATAGCGATTTTATCGACTTTAGTACAATTAAGGGCGCAAAGAAGGCCCCTGCCCCCCTCCCTACAGAAAATGATTTAGCGGCGATCCTCTTCACTAGTGGCACCACCGGTAACGAGAAGGGGGTTGTCTTAACCCATGGCAACTTTATGAGCAATGCCTTTCAAGCCTCTGACCCCAATTTCTTAAATTTCACCTACGAAGATGTCTTTTACGGCTTGTTACCGCTCCACCACTCCTACTCAATGACAGCTGTCTTTTTGGAGGCTATTAAACAAGGAAGTGAACTTATCTTTGGGCACTCCTTAGCTGTTAGTAAAGTAATTAGTGAGATGCGCAACGGTAAAATATCGCTCTTTTTGGCTATCCCCCTCCTCTACAACAAATTTTTAGCGGGCCTTATGAAGAAGGTTAGAGAGAAGGGGGCTGTTGCCTACGCTCTCATTAGAACCTTGATGGTGGTGAATGGATTCTTACGTAAGGTCTTTAAAATAAATCCTGGGCGTAGATGGTTCCATCAACTCTTAGATGGGATTGGGATGGCTTCCAACAGAATCTGCATTTGTGGTGGAGGACCCCTCTCCCCTAAAACATTCCAGCAATACCAGCAGTTGGGTCTCGATTTTATCCAAGGGTACGGCTTAACAGAGACCGCACCTATCCTCACCCTCAACCCAGTCAGTCGCTTCAAAGTTAAATCGGTGGGCAAAGTGCTCCCCCTCATTGAGATGCGGATTGACGAGCCCGACCTTTTAGGGGTGGGTGAAGTTTTGGTAAAAGGGCCCAATGTGTGCCAAGGATACTACAAAGACCCCCAAAATACGGCAGAGCTCTTTACAGAAGATGGTTTTTTAAAGACAGGAGACCTAGGGCACCTCGACAAAGAGAACTACCTCTACCTCAAAGGGAGGGCTAAAAACTTAATCGTCACCGAGGGGGGTAAAAATGTCTACCCGGAGGAGATTGAGGACCACTTTCAGCTCTACGGTGAGATTGACCAAGTGTTAGTGCGGGGTTATATGGCCAATAAAGCGGCCAAAGCTGAGGGCATTGAGGCTCTTATCTACCCTAACATCGACTACTTTGATGGCAAAGGGAGCGACTATGTAACAAGAGAGATCGATAAAATTGTGCGTGAAGTGAATAAGAAATTGGTCGCCTACAAGAAGATCGATAAAACCACCATTTTAGAGAAGCCGATGGAGATGACCACCACTAAAAAGATTCAGCGCAACAAGGTCGCTCGTACCATCGGCCGTTTATTGGGCAGTAGTTAGATAACTACCCCCTTCTTTAAGATGATATTAGCGTAGAGTGATGTCTCACCGGTGGCAATAATGGCATAAGCCTTTTTAGCTCGCTCGTAGAATTCATAGCGCTCAATAAAGCCAAAGTCGACAAATCCCTTATCACCCGCTTTGGCAATTTTCTTATAGACCTCCCAAACCGGAATCTCCATCCCTTTATCCTTGGCTACCCTCTCCATTAAAAATGCGTTGGGCTCAAAAGTATCAAGGGGGAAGAGTTGTAGGAGAGCCTCTAAGATCTCAGGGACTCCATGGCCATCGAGACGTATTAGGCGTTGTGCCATGCTGGCTGCCGGGAAGTTGCCATCACCAATAACCAACTCATCACCGTGCCCCATCTCCATCAAAACCTTAAGCAGGTCTGGACTTAAGAGTGACGGAATATTTTTTAACATACCTCACCTCCAAATTTGATTGCGTTTTCTTATATTCTATGCGATACTAAGCTAAATGTAAACGATTACATATTTACTTTTAACAAATATTTTCCACCCTTTAGGAGGCAATTATGGGCAATCTTAAATCTATTAAAAACGTAGGGAGTGAACACCGCTACGTTGATCCCCTCCCCAAAATTGGGATAAGACCTGTCATTGACGGTCGTCAAAGAGGGGTTAGAGAGTCGTTAGAGGAGCAGACGATGCAAATGGCCAAGTCGGCTGCTAAATTAATTAATGACAACCTACGCCACTCCAATGGCGAGAAGGTGGAGTGTATCATCGCTGATACTACTATTGGTGGCGTGGCAGAAGCCGCTGCGTGCCAAACCAAATTTTCCCTTGAAAATGTTGCTGTTACCCTCACCGTAACCCCCTGCTGGTGTTATGGAACTGAAACTTTTGATGCTGATCCCCTCACCGTTAAAGCAATTTGGGGTTTTAATGGCACTGAGAGGCCCGGAGCGGTCTACTTGGCAGCTGTTTTAGCCGCCCACAGCCAAAAAGGGCTCCCTGCTTTTGGAATCTATGGGCATGACGTTCAAGATGGGGATGACACCTCTATTCCAGCTGATGTCGCTAAGAAAATTCTCCGCTTTGCCCGTAGTGGTATTGCCGTGGCGACAATGCGCAACCGCTCTTACCTCTCCATTGGGGGGAGCTCAATGGGAATTGGGGGCTCGATTGTAGACCAAGCCTTCCTCCAAACCTATCTAGGGATGCGCACCGAAGTGGTCGATATGTCGGAAATTGCCCGCAGAGTAGAAGAGGAGATTTACGACCCTAAAGAGTTTGAACTAGCTCGCAAATGGGTTAAAGAGAATATTACAGAAGCTCCTGACATGGTTAATATCCCAGAGTTGCAACTCACTCGAGAAGAGAGGGATGCCCACTGGGACTACAGCATAAAGATGACAATGATTGGGCGCGACATGATGGTGGGGAATCCCGTCTTAGCTAAGTTGGGACATAAAGAGGAATCAGTTGGACGCAACGCCATTGCAGCGGGATTCCAAGGACAACGCCAATGGACCGACTTTAGACCCAATGGCGACTTTATGGAGACCATGCTCAACACCAGTTTTGACTGGAACGGCATTCGTGAACCCTATGTGATGGCGACCGAAAATGACTGTCTCAACGGTATTTCGATGCTCTTTGGAAAGCTTTTAACTAACAGCGCTCAAATCTTTAGTGACGTTAGAACCTACTGGAGCCCAGCCGCTATTGAGAGGGTAACAGGTTGGAAACCCTCAGGTAGGGCCAAAGATGGCTTTATCCACTTGATTAACTCAGGGGCCACCACCCTTGATGCAACGGGAGAGATGAAAGATAAAGATGGCAACTCGGTTATGAAACCCTTCTGGGAAGTTACCGGAAAAGATGTTGAGAACATCTTGGCCAACACGCAATTCTCTGTTGCTAATAGAGGCTACTTTAGAGGAGGCGGTTACTCATCAACCTTCTTAACGCGCGGTGAGATGCCGGTCACGATGGTGCGCCTCAACTTAGTTAAAGGGTTAGGACCGGTTATGCAGATTGCTGAGGGGTGGACTTGTGATATCCCCGAAGAGGTCTTCGATAAAATTAATAAGCGCACCGACCCCACTTGGCCCACCACTTGGTTTGTCCCCCGCACCGATGGTAAAGACGGACCCTTCAAAGATGTCTACTCGGTCATGGCTGCCTGGGGAGCCAACCACGGCGCTATCTCCTATGGTCACAATGGAGCCGACATGATTACCCTCTGCTCAATGCTCCGCATCCCCGTTAGTATGCACAACGTCTGTGATTCAGAGATCTTTAGACCCAGTACTTGGAATGCCTACGGCATGGATAGAGAGGGGGCCGACTTTAGAGCTTGTGCCACCTACGGACCACTTTACGGTAAATATTAAGCAACTTTAGGGGGCTACCTTCTGGTAGCCCCCCTCACCGCTTTATGGTAGATTAGAGGGGTGAAAACAGTAATTAAAAATCTTACTATCCTCCCATTAACGAGTGCCGGAGAGCTTATCTCTGGTTCAATCTTGATTGAAGAGGGGCTCATTAAGGCGATTGGGGAGGTTACTATCCCCTCGGGGGCCCGTATCATCGATGGATACAACCACCTCGCCCTCCCCCCCCTAGTCAACAACCACACCCACCTCTCGATGGTCTACTTTAGAAACTACGGCAGCGGTTACACCTCACTACAGGGGTGGCTTGAGGCGGTGTGGGCTTTAGAAGATCGCCTCCAAGAGGATGATATCTTCAGCGCCTCCCTCTTAGGAATTGGTGAGATGATTTTAAGTGGCACTTGCCATTTCCGTGATATGTACTTCTTCCCAGAGGGGACAGCCAACGCAGTAAGAGAGTCTAAGGTTAGGGCTAATCTTGGTCTAACCCTCTTTGGAGACCTTGAAGAGACCCATAAAAGGTTAGAGAGGCTCCCCCTCTTTCGAGAGTGGGCCAGTGAGTCCCTCTTATCTTGGGATATCGCGCCCCACTCAATCTACACGTGTAGTGAAGCCACTTTACGCAAGGGGATTGAGGTGGCCCAAAGAGAGGGGGTGGCACTTAACATCCACGCCAGTGAGACTGCCCAGGAGGTTGAAGAGGCCCTTGAGAAGTTTGGCCTTAGCCCTATCGCCTATCTGCAGAAACTTGGTATAGGGGAGGTGGCGAGCCTCCTCCCCCACTGTGTTCACCTCTTAGAGAGCGACTACCCTATTTTAAGAGATCTAGGGGCGACAGTGGTCCACAACCCCAGTAGCAACGCTAAACTGGGGTGTGGCATTGCCCCCCTCAAGCGGCTGGTTGATGAAGACATTAGGGTCACTTTGGGAAGTGACGGGGCCGCCTCCAACAACGCTTTGGATATGTTTAATGAGCTCCGTTTAGCCGGGCTATTAGCTTCAGCTTCGCTTCAAGAAGCCAACGCCCTCTCCCCCTTCGCTCTCCTTAAGATGGCCACTGCTGGAGCCACTCTAGAGGTGGGCGGGGTCGCTGACTTGATCTTAATCGACCTCGATAAACCTCACCTCACCCCCCTCAACGACCCCTTCTCAGCCCTCCTCTACAGTGCTAAGTCGAGCGATGTAGAGTACCTCTTCTGTAATGGTGAGCTTTTAATGGAAAAACGAGAGTTGTTGACAATTGAGCTAGAGAGGCGACAAAGCGAAGTTAAAAAAATCTGGGAAGGTATCTTACAGCGTTAAGGGTGGAGCTCGCCCATCAAATAGAGGAGATGGGGGTCTTGCAAAGAGCGCTCCCTCTGGGGAATATCGATTTTAGTTGTGTCTAAAACACCCATCGGTTTTTTCGAGAGGCGCACTATGGTATCGGCCATTAGGAGCGCCTCTGTTATGTTGTGGGTTACAAAGAGGGTTGTCCGCCTATATTGCTCCCAGAGGGTCAAGTAGGCCTTAATTAGCGAGAGGCGCATCTCTTGGTCTAAACTTTGAAAAGGTTCGTCTAAGAGCATTAGATTGGCTGGAAAGGCAAAAGCGCGGGCTATGGCAACCCGCTGGCGCATCCCCCCTGAGAGTTGGTCAACCTTGAAGCGACTATATTGGAGTAGATTAACCATCTCTAAAAACTTACTCGCCTCCTTAATCCTCTCCTTGCGATCTTTAATAAAAGGTCTTAGCACCAATTCTACATTGGTTAAGACGTTGTGCCACGGCAAGAGACGTGGCTCCTGGAAGAGGAAACTGACCGGTCCCTCCTCCTCTTTCTCTAAGGTCACCTCTCCCCCATCAGCCTTTTCGAGGCCCGCTATTAGACGTAGCAGAGTTGTCTTGCCACACCCCGAAGGGCCTAAGAGGGCCACGATTGTCCCCTTCTCCACCTCAAGGGAGAACTCTTTCAGGACGCTAAGCTCTTTGTTGTCAGCGATGTAGTGTTTAGAGAGGGAGTTGAGCTTCATAGCGCCTCCTGCGGTAAGCTTGGCCAATCTTCTTGGGTAGTTTTAGGATTGCTAAGAAGAGGAGATCTCCCAAAGCTGTAAGTAAGATAGCAATTAGGGTCCACCCCAACACTTCAGCCGTCTCCAAGTGGACTTGGGCTAACTGCATCCTTGATCCCACCCCGTAGCGGGGGACCGTTAACACTTCAGCGGCTATTACCACCTTCCACACCATCGCCAACGAAGCCTTAGCCCCGGTAATAATTGAGGGGGCGAGTGATGGGATAACTAAATGGAAGAGGCGCTCTCGCTTAGAGAAGCGGTAGATTTGGGTCATCTCCTGCAGTGGTTGGCTGATAAGACCTACCCCTTCAGCCATCTGGATATACATGGCTGGAAAACCCATTAAAAAGGCTGAAAAGAGGGGGACAGCCCCACTAGAGAACCAGATAAAGGCGAGGAGGATTACCGCCATGACGGGCGTTGCTTTACAGAGGAGGAGAAAGGGGACTAGAAAGGCCCTTAGTTTCTCACTGTAGCCGGCCAAAACACCCAAAACACCCCCTACAACGAAGATTATTAAGAAGCTCTTCAGGGCGCGCCCTACGGTGGCCAAGAGGTTAAGAGAGAATGGGGGTTGTTTGACTAGCTGGACAAATTTTGCGAGGGTAGGCCCTACCCTCGGCAATATAATCTCAGCATCGAGGAGTACTGCCCCCAATTGCCACACAAGGAGGAGCAAAAGGGTCGACAGTACCACTATAATTTTAGTAGTCGAGGTAGAACCCTTCATCGGGTAGCTCTCCACCGATTGAGGTGTAGTCAAAGCCGTAGAGCACCTTGAAGTAGACATCCATCGCCTCTTTCCCCTCTTTACTCCGCCTAAAGACCAAGTTGGCCCTTGGGATGGCGGGAGCTGCCATGGCAGCTTTCATAATCCCCACCTCTTCAATTAAAAGGGCAGCTTCAGAGGGTTCGCTATTGACCCAATTGATCGATTCTTCAATGGCTCCCATCACCACCGGTAAAAGCTCTTTATGGTTCTCTACAAACTTGTCAGAGACAACAATCACCGTCATTGGATAGTTTCCAGAACCGGTTAAGGCTTGCCACAACTCTTGGATATTGAGCAACAGAGAGACATTCTTATTTGAGTTAAGGGTAAGGGTCACAAAAGGTTCAGGAAGGACAGCTAGCGAAATTTTCTCAGCTATCAACATCTGGGCCACTTGAGCCGGGGCGGCAATGCTATAATCGAGCTCGATATCGCTTTCGTAGTCGAACCCTAATGCCGTTGTAATAATCTTGGCCATCTGGTCGGGGGTCGAACCGGCTCCAGGAATAGAGATTTTACGATTGGCTAAATCGTCCCAATTTTTAATTGAAGTGTCGTTGGTGAGGAACATCAACATCCCCTCGCCAACAGTAGCAACCGTTTTAATCCCAACCCCTTTGGCATAGAGGTTAGCTGCTGAATTGGTAGGGAGCGCTGCAAAATCGAGCTCTCCATTGACAAGACGTGCCACAACCTCATTCGGAGAGGGGTAAACACTCATTTCAACCCTTGTATTTGAATTTAAATAGCCCTCATTACGATTTAGGCCAATGGTGCCGAATCCGCTGGGGCCTTGCATTACCCCCATCTTCACGACAACTTCTTCCCTTTGTAACTCTTGAACCGCCCTCGAAAAGAGGGGGAAGAGAGTTAAAGCAATTACTAGGAGAATAATCCCCTTTTTAACAAAATTTCTCATAACATGCCTCACACCGAAATAGGCTTTCGGCTAGCCTTGTAGCTATTGGGTGATGATGATTCTAAAGTAGCGTTTCTTGCCAGCTCTTAGAATCAGTTCGCCCTCCTCTATCCACGAAGAATCGATGGTTTGTTTTACATCACTAATTTTTTGGTCTTGGACCATTGCCCCCCCTTGAGTTATGAGGCGACGGGCATCACTGTTAGTTTTGCACAAGTCGGTCATGGCAAACAACTCGACAACATTAATCCCCTCGTCAAAAAGAGACTTCTCAATCTCAACGGCGGGGAGACTCTCCAGAGCTTCACCACTACCCACTCCACCAAACATCGCTTTGGCGGCATCACGTGCCTTCTCAGCCTCCTCTTCGCCGTGAATAATCTTGGTCTGCTCAAAAGCAAGGCGCTCTTTAGCCTCATTCACATTGACTCGAGGAGAGTTGTACCCCTCAATCTCCTCTAAGGGGAGGAAGGTGAAGAGTTTCATAAACTTCACGACATCATCGTCGTTGACGTTGCGCCAATATTGGTAGAAGTCGTAGGGACTAAACATCTCGGGGTCCAAGAAGACCGCCCCCTTCTCACTTTTACCCATCTTGTGCCCATCAGAGCGGGTGATTAAGTTGAAAGTGAGGCCAAAACATTCGCCCCCCTCTATCCGTCTCACGAGCTCAATGCCAGCAACGATGTTACCCCACTGGTCATCCCCCCCTATCTGGAGGCGACACCCCTGTTCGCGATAGAGGGTTAAGAAGTCGAACGATTGGAGTAGTTGGTAGTTAAACTCGATAAACGAGAGTCCCCTTTCGAGGCGTTGCTTATAACTCTCAAAAGTGAGCATCCGGTTGACCGAGAAGTGACTCCCAATGTCTCGCAGGAAGTCGATGTAGTTGAGGGGGCCTAGCCAGTCGTGGTTGTTGAGCATCACAGCCCTCCCCTTCTGACCTGTCCCATCTGCTTCAAAGTCAATAACCCTCCCAATTTGGGCTTTTAGGGAGCGGCTGTTCTCTTGAATCTGCTCTAAACTCAACATCTGGCGCATCTCACTCTTACCAGAGGGGTCGCCAATAAGGGCTGTACCAACCCCCAAAAGGGCGATTGGGTTGTGCCCCATGTTTTGCATATGGTGCATGGCAAAGAAGGGGACCATATGGCCAATGTGGATACTCTTACCGGTGGGATCAACGCCGACGTAGAAGGTTACCCGCTCTCTATCCATTAGATCGCTTAACCCTTCGAGGTCACTACACTGTTTGAGAAATCCTCTCTCTTGTAATACCTTTAAAGTAGCATTCATTAGACCTCTCCCCCTATCCGTTTATAGTTCTTACTCTCATAATTAATTTTATTTACCAGTTCGTCAATCTTTACCCGCTCTTGTCGCATAGAATCGCGGTAGCGCAAGGTGACGGTGTTATCATCAAGACTCTGATAATCGTAAGTAACACAATAGGGGGTTCCAATCTCGTCCATCCGCCGATAGCGTCTTCCAATAGCTCCACTTTGGTCGTGGAAGGTGGCAAAGTGCTCTCTAAGAGATTTCTCAAGCTTGGCAGCAGCTTCTCCAATCCCATCTTTTTTAACCAGGGGGAGGACAGCGACAGTAATGGGGGCAATTAAGGGGTGGAAGCGCATCACGGTGCGCACCTCACCATCTTCTAATGTCTCCTCTTCGTAAGCATCGCTGAGAGCCATTAAGACGTTACGGGTTAATCCAGCTGAGGTCTCCACTACGTAGGGGATATAACGCTCTTGGGTCTCTTGGTCGAGGTAGTTCAAATCTTTACCGCTAAACTTTTGGTGTTGGTTGAGGTCGTAGTCGGTGCGGTTGTGAACCCCCTCCAACTCCTGCCACCCCATGGGGAAGAGGTATTGGATATCGTAAGCCTCTTTGGCATAGAAGGCGAGTTCATCCGGCCCATGCTTGTGCCAACGCAGTTTATCAGGAGAGATTCCCATCTTCTTATAGAAGTTCATCCGCTCCCCTTTCCAGTACTTAAACCACTCGTCATCGGTTCCCGGTTTAACGAAGAATTGCATCTCCATCTGTTCAAACTCGGTTGAACGGAAGATGAAGAACCTAGTAGTAATTTCGTTACGGAAAGCTTTCCCTACTTGGGCAATGCCAAAGGGGATCTTAACCCGGCTACTTTGGACCACCTGTTTAAAGTCGAGGTAGATACCTTGCGCTGTTTCGGGGCGAAGGTAGATGAGAGAGCTCTCATCTTTAACGGCTCCAATATGGGTAGAGAACATTAAGTTAAAGTTACGGGGGTCGGTAAAGGTCCCCCTCTTCCCACAAACAGGACACGCCTCTTCGAGATCGATTTGGTCGGCTCTGAAGCGACTCTTACAGGAAGTACAGTCAACTAAGGGGTCGGTGAAGTTTTCAACGTGACCACTCGCTTCCCACACTCGGGGGTGCATTAAAATAGCGGCATCGAGCCCTACAATATTGTCGTGGAGTTGGGTCATCTCTTTCCACCAGAAGTCGCGGATGTTGTTCTTCAACTCCACCCCTAATGGACCATAATCCCAAGAACCGGCAAGCCCCCCATAAATTTCACTCGATTGAAAGATAAATCCACGCCTCTTACAGAGAGAGACAATCTTGTCTAGCGTTGTTTCACTCATTATGTACCTCGTTCTCCAGTATGTTAATTGCCCGTTCAATGCGGGAAAAGGCTTTTTCATAGCCTAATAGTCTAATTGAATCAAAAAGGGGCGGAGAGACATGCGACCCTGTCACCGCCACGCGGATGGGCATAAAAACTCCATTAACTTTAACCTCTAAGGTATTAGCTAGCTCCATCAGCTTAGCCTCTACCGCCTCAACGCCCTCCACCTCTAACTCTTTTAGGTAGCCGTAAGCCCCCTTAAGGGCTTTGAGAGTCGTTGGGGCATCTTGCTTTTTGGGAAGGAGCTCCTCCACCTGGGGAGGTGCAATCTCCTCAAAGAGGAACCGAGTCAGCTCAGTCACATCGCTAAGCACCTTAAGACGCTCTTTGACAAGGGGGACAATCTCATTAACCCTCTTAATCTCCTCTTGGGAGGGGGGGCTCTTAATGAAAGAGCTCGCCTCAAGGTAGGGGATTAAGAGTTTTGCCAACTCCGCATCGCTTTTCTCACGAATGTAGTGGCCGTTGTACCACAACAGCTTTTTGTAATCGAAAATACCGGGAGATTTATTGATTTTCTCGAGAGAGAAGAGTTCACACAGCTCATCCTTGGTAAAGAACTCCCGTTCACTGTCGTACGACCACCCCACCATCGAGACGTAGTTTAAAAGGGCCTCCGGGAGGTACCCCTCTCTCCTAAAGTCTTTAACAGCCGTTGAGCCGTGGCGCTTGGAGAGTTTTTGTCCATCGCTCCCCATCACCATCGGTAGGTGGCAATAGGTGGGGGTCTCCCACCCAAAAGCTTCGTAGAGGAGGATATGGAGAGGACCTGAGGGAATCCACTCTTGGGCCCGCATGATATGGGTCACCTCCATCATATGGTCGTCAATTACGTTGGCGAGGTGGTAGGTTGGAAAGCGGTCCGACTTTAAGAGGACCGGGTCGGGAGAGATATCACAATTGCGCCTAGTAATGGGACCCATTAAGAGGTCGTTGAAGGTGGTCTTCCCCTCCAAAGGGACCTTGAGCCTTATAACCGAAGGAATCCCCGCTTGTTCTAAAGCGGCTCGCTCCTCTTGGGTGAGGTCTCTACAGTGGCGGTCATACCCCTGCTGCTCAGACTTATTGGCAATCTGCTCAGCGCGAAGTTTCTCTAAGCGCTCACTTGTGCAGTAGCAGCGGTAGGCTTTCCCTTCACTCACCAACTTTTCAGCATACTCTTGGTAGAGCTCAAAGCGCTCACTTTGGACATAAGGGCCATGGGGTCCCCCCACGATGGGCCCCTCATCCCACTCAACCCCCAACCACTCGAGGGTGGCATAGAGGTCCTCTAGCGCCTCTTCACTGGAGCGCTCTTGATCAGTATCCTCAATCCTAAGGATAAACTTCCCCTTTTGGGCTCGAGCAAAGAAGTAGTTAAAAAGAGCTGTTCTGATGCCACCAATATGTTGTAAACCAGTGGGAGAAGGGGCGTAACGGACACGAACGGTCATGGAAAATGTCTCCTCTAAGACTCATTATTTGTTCAATTAAGCTATTATAGCAAATAATGGAAATAGACAACAGGGGCTTAGGGGCTTAACCAGGCAACTGTTTGCTCCATTGCTTCGAGGCGACTCTTCTCGTCCCAGTCGTAGGGGATTAGGTGGGTAGCTAGCGGGAGGTGGAGCCAGCGGTTCTCACCTCTCCCTTCTTCCATCACCAGAGGACCCACATCTTGGGGGACGGTCACATCCTCTCCCCCGGTTATCACAAGGATATCGCTGTTAACCTTCTTTAGGGCCCCTCTGGCGGCATCCATAATCTTCACCAACTCCAATGTTTGGCGGGGGTAGATATACGACCAATATTGACTTCCCAGATAGGCGTCATCCCCCTCATCACGCTGATCAAAGAAGGGGTAGCGTTCATCGCGGCTCCACTCTATCTTTTTACGCTTAACAAAGGGGGCTACAATCTGTAGTAAGTGACGGGGAATAGAGGGAAGCATTAGGGCTGGAGCGTAGAGGACAAGGCGTTTAACGCTATGTCTAGCGGCTAGTATTAGGGCAATAGCGCCCCCCATCGAGTGCCCTATTAGGGAGACCTCTTCGTAATTCTCGAGGGCCTTAATGAGGGTCTTCTCCCCCTCGCCCACCCAATCGGCGCGACGACTATTCAAAAAGTCTTCGCTACTGGTGCCGTGCCCCGGATAGCGGGGGACAAAAACATCGTAGCCCACTTTATAAAGCTCTTGTGCCGGAAGGGCTAACTCCCCAGGATAGCCGGTGTAACCGTGGAGAGCAACTATGGCCCTCTTTGAGGGGGGCTCTTCAATTAACTCAATCGGTTGAGCACAACGTCTAATTTCAATCTCCATACTACACCTCCTTGAGGATGTTAAGTAGGTCGATACGACTCCTTACTTGGGTCTTAGAGAAGATGTTGGCTATGTGGTTGTTGACCGTATTGACCGAAATCGAGAGCTCATCGCCAATCTCTTTATTGGTCATCCCCGCTTCAATTAACTTGATGACCGAAAACTCTCGTTGCGAGATATTGAAACGACTGGCACTCTCAAAGCTAATCTCTTCCTCTTTTGGAAGAGAGGTACGGGTAAAATAGTTGATCAGATAGACCAAAATGATGATTGAGAAGGCGGTGAAGTAGATGGGGTAACTGATGTGACGATAGGCGGGAAAGATTACATTGATTACCAAAAGGGGCATCATCACAAACGAGAGGATAATAATTGCCTTGCTCACCAAGCGCACCCCACTGTCAGCAATAGTTTTGAGGTTTTTCATCAAGTCCGCAATACTAAAAAAGAGGGTGAAAATAAAGATTATCATCATTGAAGCTTGGAAGGCCCAAACTCCTTTAAAGATTATATCGAGGATAGAGAGGGCCATGTACGCTGAAGCTAAGAAAAAGAAGATGAAGATAAAGGGGTTACGCCACGGCTTAGCGATGTTCAATGAAGAGAAGTAGGGGATAAAGACGATTAGGAAGCTGACATTAGCTGCCAAAAGTCCCTGAATTACAATTCCAGTCACCATAGCGACAGTCGGCCCAAAGAAGAGAGAGACAAATACCTTCATCACTTGAAGCACCATTAGCAACAAGAGGGAGATGTGGAAGATTATAAAGAACTTCGTCCACTCAATATTCTCCCTTACATGGTAAACCACAGAGAGGATGAGGGTCATACACCCTGTGGCAAAAGCGACCATGTAGAGTAGGATTGTCAATCCCTGTGTCAGCATAGTTAGTTATTCTTCAACCCAATCAGTTTCTGATTGTAGGTCATATCGGCGACTCCACAAACATCTCCAATCTCAGTGATTAATTTAGTCATATTGACCGGTGCTAAACTTCCCCTAAAATCTTGGGCAAAAAGGGAGTTATAGGCGCCGGCATTGACGACTGCTTGCGCTTTAGAGGGGAAGAGGCGCAGGTGGAGAGAGTCCCCCTCACCCAACAGATACTCTGCATCTAAACTGAAGTTTGCCATCATCCCTTTCAAACTGCGCTCAACGACCCCATTATCTAGAATTGGGGTACGGGGGGATTGGAGGTGGAGAAGGTACCAAAGGCCGATACCGGGATTGACCCAAGCCAACTCAATTTTCCGTTTCTTGGCATAGGGGAGCACTTCCCGCACCTGCTCGTTACTCACCTCAAAAGTGTCAAAGCTGAACAAGCCCCATGTTCGATCAAAACGCCCTTTAATCCGCTCTTTGGCGGCAATTCGGACAAACTCCTCCAAATCGCGCGCCTCTTCAGCCCAGATAACACTCATATTGGTATAGCGACAATCTTTACGCATCTGTGAAAAATAGAGAGCCTCACTTTGACTGGCAGTCACAATGAGAAGTGTTTGTCGTGGATTTTCATTAACTCTTTTCCGTTTCATCTACTCCTCCCCTCCCTGTTGATCTATAAAGGTATATTCACTCATTATCGGCAAGCCACCATACGAGCCGTTGAGGTAAAGCTGACCAGCTAGGTCGGCTTTCGATTTAGTAAACTTAAAGTCAGCCAGTGAGTAGTACTCCGTAGCCGAGGTTGAATTCTTTTGGGCAAACCAGACTCCGTCACGTCGTAACACCCCATCCTTTAAGAGGGAGGGGTTACAGTCAACCGCCAAGAGCTGTGAATCGTGCTTCTGGTTACTCGCCTCAAAGACGTTGACAATATGCTCGAGAGCATAAGGGTGGAGCAGCATCCCAAAGTCGTCAATCACTAGAGTGCGCTTATTGGTGAAGGCTTCAAACATCGCCACGGCAATACTGGTCAAACGCCTTAAGCTAAGTGACTCGTTAGAGAAGTAGGAGGCGTAGTGTTGAATTACGTTGGTGTGGACAAAGACCAAACGGTCTTCGTTGAAGCGGATATCGCGAATATCGGTGATGTCGATACTCCACAAGAAGTTTATAAGTTGCTCTTTCCAAGAGGGGTTCTCTTTGAGTTGTTGGACAATCACTTTCTCACTAGCTGGTGAAAGTCCAAAGGGTAGAATCATCAACTCCTCTTCAAACCACCGGTAGAGAGGCTCAAGGGTTAAGCTCTCTTTCTGGGAAGCCGCTGCCAAGTAGGTGCGCTGTGGAGAGACTTTATCGACCAATCTCTTCTTTTCTCCACGGAACATCTTTCCCCAGCGGTAGGCGTATTTAATCTCGCCACCACCACTATCTTTAAGCTTCCGCTCAAACATGAGGCGTCTTGAGCGCCCCACAAAGAAGTAGTACGACTCTTCGTAAATCTTCTCACGGTCGGCGACAAAGGTGTAGCGCCCCCGTAGGGCTTGGCCACTCTCTTCGTCAGTTCCCATCACCAGCTCAACAATGATTTCGGCGGGACCCCCTTTAACTGTGGAGTAGGCAAACGATGTACCAGCTAGTAGTTGGAGTGGGTTCTCCATCGCCTCATCGGCTAAGACTATCGCTCTGAGAACCTCTAAGGCTCTCACCATCGTACTTTTACCAGCCCCATTGGGGCCAATGATAGCTACCGACTTAATAACCTGAAGCCGGTCAGAGATCTCCACTGCTTTAGAAGCATCAAAGCGTTTATCACGCAGAGCTTCGAAAGAGATAGTTTGGCGCTCTTCGACCGAGCGAAAGTTAGATACGGTAATATCTAGCAGCATATATACCTCCCGTCAAAATTTTTACAGTTCAAACCAATTATAGAATCCTTGTCGGTGATTATATCCTGTTTTTGAAGTTTGGTACAGAATAAATGAAACTAATTATCATATTAGGCGCTTAATCAATATTCAATTAGCTTTTGAGCACCAATTTTGGCCTCTTTAAAGGGATGTTTTATCTCAACTACCTCATTCACCATATCGGCGGCTTCCAAAAGGGGCTTAGGGGCCCCCCTTCCAGTCACCACAACGTGGGTTTTGCCCCTCTCGGTAGAGAGGAATTGGACCACTTCAGCTGTTGAGACAAACCCTTTTTGGAGAATATAGGTGAGTTCATCCAAGATTAAGAGGTCCAACTCTTGCCCCTTGAGGAGCTCTTTTACCCTATGCCACCCTTTTTGGGCTGCTTGGAGGGAGGGTTCAATATCGTCCTGATTCCACAAGAACCCCTCCCCGTAGTTCTCCCATAGCACATTGAGGTGCTCGGCACTCCTCTTCTCACCCGTTTTAAGATTGTCCGGTTTAATAAACTGTACGACGCCACATTTGGCGCCATGCCCTAGGGCTCTAAATAAGAGCCCCATAGCGGCTGTGGTTTTCCCTTTTCCATCACCGGTGTAGACTATTAGAAGAGGTATCCTCGCCATATCCCCCCCTAATACTGTTGTTCAGCTTCACTCTGTTCTTGGCGGTAGCGGACCATTCGTTCGAGTTGTTTTTTAACTTTCGCCGAGGCACTCCCGCGGTAGACCCGCTCCATCAACTCAATGGCCTCATCCCTGCTTTGGAGCGCCTCTAAAATAAGGGCTGCGTTATAACCGGCACCCAGGTGACTGCTATTGTTGTATTCTTTCAAGAAGAGGTCGTAGGCGACCGTCAAACGCCCCTCTTCGACCGCTTTGTAAGCCGCCTCTAACGATTTAATTTTAGGTTTATTATCCATTAGGTAGAGATAAATTGTCTCCCAGCGGGGGGCGATTGAATCGACAAGTTCGCTAATCAAACGCTCTCCCATATCCTTTAAGATTGGGCTAAGGTCGGGGGCGTAGATGGTGGGCCCTTTTTCGGGGTCGAGAAGATACGAGAACTCTTGTCGCTCCTGGTAGGTGTCACTATAGACTGTGAGGCCACTTTTAGCATCGACCATACTGAAAGCAACCTCTAAGCGCAACTTTTGTTGCAGGTAGAAGAGGGTCTCTTCCTCGCCATCCTCATTGGTGTTTTTTTTACCCCAAATATACTCATCTGCCTCTAGCCGCTTAACCTCAACATCGAGGTAGCCTTGGCGACTATTCTCATTCAAAGTAAAATAGTCGAGTCGATTGATCTTTTCCCTCAGCTTTTTATCGAGGTGGTTGGCTAGGTCCCGCTCAAAGAAGGCACCATACCCCGAGAGAACTTTAAAGGGGGCACTGCCACTTAGATCTTTCACCACTAGCGAGGGACTCTCATCCAAATAGAACCGGTAGGGTTTAACCGACAAAACAGTGAGCTCACGGTAATCGGCCATCGAGTACTTGGCAGGGACAAGACGTTGGACGGAAACCTGGGTCGCACATCCGGCCAAAAGCAATACAATTGGTAAAAGAAGCGTTAAGAACATTCGCTTTTTCATTTCAGATCCTCCTCCTGTAGGTAGCGTTCAGCTACCTTTATGGCTTCGAGTAGACTCACCTCACTGGCCCTCCCCTCGCCGGCGATATCGAATGCCGTACCGTGGTCAACTGAGGTGCGTAAAAAAGGGAGATTCCAAGTAACACTAACTGTCCGCTCAAAATCTAATGTTTTAGCGGCGATATGCCCCTGGTCGTGGTAGAGGGAGAGGACTGCCCGGTAGTGACCAATTTTAGCTAAATGGAAGACAGAATCGGCCCCAATTGGCCCCACTACATTAAGCCCCTCGCGTTGAGATCGTTCAATTGCTGGGATAATTGCCACTTGCTCTTCATCGCCAAAGAGCCCACCATCCCCCCCATGGGGATTGAGGGCCGCAACGGCTAGCGGTAAATTATGGTTAAAGCCAAACTGCTCACTCAAGGCGTAGCACTCTCTAATAGAGGCGTAGACTCTCTCTGCAGTTACCGCTTCACAAGCTGCTTTTAAACTTAGATGGCGTGTCATAAAGAAGATTTTTAAGCCCAATGTCTCAAACATCGTCACGGGTGAGGCACTAGCGGTCAACTCCCCCAAGATCTCGGTGTGACCAATGTGCTCTATTTGGGCAGCTTTGAGTGATTCTTTATTGAGGGGGGTGGTCACTAAGGCGTCACAACTCCCCCGCAAGGTGAGGTTAGTGGCAATCTTTAACGCTTCGTAGGCAGCTTGCCCCACCTCACGGCTAACTAGGCCATATTTGAAGGTTTCTAAATTAACCATCTTTTTACTTAATAAAACCTTAGAGTGATTTACAAGAGCTGCATCAACCTCTTCCTCTGAGGTGATTATTTTATCAAAAGGGAGCTCTAGGTGACAATCGTGGGCTGTTTTTTTGAAAAGCTCCTCATCGCCAACTACCAATAGGCACCTCCCCTCCAATTTAGAGAGGCCCTTTAGGACAATCTCGGGGCCGATACCGGCGGGGTCCCCCATGGGGACAACTATCTTGACTCGTCTAATCATCGAGTAGTGCTCCTATCGGACTCAACTATACCATCAGAGACTAGAGGCGACAATAGAGAGCGAGAAAAGTGAAAAAGATAATTGACAGATGTAATCTTCTGCCATAATGTTTAATCATCCTAACCGTGAGGTGAGTTATTTATGAAATATGATGATGAAGATGATTGGGAAGAGAGCTTCTTTGACGATGAACTCGATGATGAAGAAGATGAACTGGAGATTGACGATGGGTTTGACCCCGATGTTCTGAGAGAAGACGACGATTATGACGAGTTCGAAGAAGAGGATGATGACGACTTCGAGGGCTTCTTCCTGGATGACGAAGATACCGATGTTATAGACGATGATGATGAGGATGATGAGGACGATTCAATCTACTTTGATGATGACGACTCCTTCGACTATTAATTTTCAATAGATGCTCTATCAACCGCCCTGTTGGGCGGTATTTTATTCTAATCTGAATACTCTCTGTATTATTATACGTCTATTTGTATAATCTCTTTACAAAATATTAGTAGCAGTCTATAGTGCCTCTACCACTTTGAAGAGGAGTGTCCTATGAAAAAGATTGCTGTTTTTTTGATTTTATCGGTGGTTGTATTGGCAACACCATTTGCTAAAGGAACAACTGAGAGTGATAAAACCCCTTTAGTGGGGATCTCTAAGTTTCTCTCCCATCCAGCCCTTGATGCGGTTGAAGATGGGGTTCAAGACTACCTAAAGAGTGTTGGCAAGAGTGTCCGCTACGATTTTCAAAATGCTAACGGTGATGTCTCTTCTTCGGCTCAAATTGCCCAGAAGTTTAAGAGTGACCATGTAGCTATCTCCCTCGGGATTGCAACCCCAGTAGCCCAAGCCCTCGCTAACGTCTTTAGCGATGTCCCAGTGGTCTTCTCGGCTGTCACCGACCCGGTCGATGCCGGTCTAGTCCCCTCCTATTCAGTGCCACATGGTGGTAACGTAGCGGGAGTCTCCGATATGAACCCGGTTGAAGCTCAAATTGAACTTCTCGCCTCCCTCACAGGGGCTAAACGGATAGGGAACATCTACGCCAGTGGCGAAGCCAATGGGGTAATTTTAATGGAGCAGGCCAAAGAGGCGACTGAAAATCTTGGACTCGAATTTGTCGCTGCGGCTGTAGCCAATACCGCTGAGGTGAAACAGGCGCTACAAGCCATTATTAACCGCGTCGATGCTGTATACGTGGCTACCGACAACACTGTAGTTTCAGCGCTCCCCTCAATTGATGATGTTGCCAACAAGGCTAAAGTCCCCTATTTGGTAGCCGACCCCTCTAGTGCGGAAGGTCTCAACTTCTTGGTAGCGTGGGGGTTCGATTACTACAAAATTGGATTGGCTACCGGTAAAATTATTGAACAAATTCTTGATGGAAAACCGGCGGGTGATATCGGTACCGTCTTCCTCGACGATCCCAACGATTTTGAGCTCTGGTTTAACCTCGACGTTGCTGATAAACTCAACATCAAAATTGATGAGGACTTGCTTAAAAACGCCGCTGTAATCTATAAAAATGGTCAGAAGATAGTCCAATAGGAAAGTTTAATGTTAGAGGGAATCTTTGTAGACGGTCTCATTTTTTCAATCATGGTATTGGGAGTCTTAATCTCCTACCGTATTCTCGACTTTGCCGACCTCACCTGTGACGGCTCTTTTGCCACCGGGGCAGCCTTGGCGACGATGGCTATCCTCAAGGGGGTCAACCTCAGCGGTGCGCTGGTGATAGCGACCCTTGGAGGAGCCGTTGCTGGGGCTGTTACAGCTACAATCCACAACCGTCTAAAGGTCCCTGGGCTATTAGCTGGGATCTTAACCATGACGATGCTCTACTCAGTTAATATTAGGATTTTGGGGGGAAGGGCCAATATTCCCCTCCTAAGGGTCACTACCGTCTACACCCGCTTCCCCGAAATATTCTCCTTCTTAAGTAACTCTTGGGCTCTCCTAGTGGGAACCCTCTTAATAGCCCTTGTAATTAAAGTACTGGTTGACCTCTTCTTCAGGGCCGATTTAGGAATCTCCATCGGTGCTTTAGGAAGCAATGAGCAGATGATAGTGAGTATGGGGATTAACCCCAGACTCCTAAAAGTGATTGGGTTGGCCCTCTCCAATGGATTAATTGCCCTCTCAGGGGGGCTATTGGCCCAATACCAGGGGTTTGCCGATGCCAACTTGGGGCAAGGGATGGTGGTACAGGGATTAGCGGCCATTATGATTGGCGAATTCCTCTTCGATAGCAACCGGATCTCCCTCATCACTTTGCGGGTAATGTTGGGAGCTATCATCTACAAGGCTCTGATGTTCTTTGGCCGCTACTACGGCTACCACATCAACCTAACCCCCAGCGACCTCAAATTGCTAACCGGAATCTTGGTAATTGTCTCCCTCATTATTGCCCAAACGCGTAGTGCCGCTAGCAGTGCAGATGCCCGTAAGAAGGCGCTCCGACGCAACAAAGAGATAAGACAACACCAAAAGGAGGCCAATGATGCTAAAAATTGAGGCTCTCTCGAAGGTCTTCTACCCCAATACAGTCAATGAGAAACGGGCTATTGAGTATATCGACCTCAATGTCAACGAGGGGGATTTTATCACCGTAGTTGGCTCTAACGGTTCTGGTAAAAGTACCCTCTTCAACCTTATTGCCGGCACCTACCCCGTCACCGGGGGGAAGATTATCTTAAACGGTAAAGATGTAACCCACACCCCCGAGTACAAAAGAGCCTTCACAATTGGGAGAATTTTCCAAGACCCTAACGTGGGAACGGCGGCTAAGATGTCGCTCGAAGACAACATGATTACCGCCCACCGTAAAGGGATGAAGGGTTTAAAAATAAGCTTAAATAGTGAAAAGCGCCAACTCTTTAAAGAGGAGCTTAAACAACTCTCGATGGGACTTGAGGAGCGCCTTAAAGATAACGTAGGACTCCTCTCAGGGGGGCAGCGCCAAGCCCTCACCCTATTGATGACCATCTTAAGTCGTCCTCAAATGCTCCTCTTAGATGAGCACACAGCTGCCCTTGACCCTAGCAATGCCCAAATCGTGATGGACTTAACGACTCAGTTTATTGAGCGCTACAACCTCACCACCCTCATGGTGACCCACAACATGCAACACGCCATCGACTTTGGCAATCGTCTTATCATGATGGATGAGGGTAAAATTATTTTAGATTTAAACGCATCTGAGAAAGAGAGCCTTACAGTTCCAAAACTGGTGAAGATGTTTAAGACTATTAAAAAGAAGGAGTACGCCTCAGACGAAGGGCTACTTATCCTCTAGAGCTATCTTTAGAAAGTCGACCTTCTCGCCGGTGTGCCACAACTTCTCAAGGGCGTAGAAATCTCGCAGCTCTTCACTCATCAGGTGGATAATAATTGAGCCACAGTCAATTAGTTCCCAACCATCGCCCACCACCCCTTTGTGACGGTTTAAAACCTCAACTTTGTGCTCCTTTAAGAAGCCCCATAGTTCTCGGGTAACCCCTTTAAGATGTCCTAAACTCATCACTGTGGCCACTATAAAATAATCGGTCCAGCCCGCTTGGGATGAGACATCAATCACTATTGGATCTATCCCTTTATGGTCAGCAATAAATTGGGCTATTTTAGCTACTAATTGTTTGGACCCTGCATCACTCATTCTCAACTACTCCTTATAACTTGCTTCAATCAGCACACTCTCTCTCCACCCACTAACCCACCGGGTTAACGCTTCCCACTCCACTTTGGCGGGGATGAATGTATCGAGGTTGTAGAGGCGCACCTTCTTAAAACCCCCCTCAACACCTTTGAGTAACCGTTCTAGGTCCCTCATACTACTCTTCTCCCCCGGGAGTTTGTCTAGTGTAGCGACCACCCCACTTTTACGCAAGGTAGTGGCATGTTTTAATGCTAATGAGAGGAGAACATCACTGGTAGGACGTACCCCTTGGTAGGCGAGCCCCTCGTAATCAAACAAAGTTGTGGTAAGTTTAACCCAACTCTCCTCATCGCCCCCTATAAAATGGTCTCCCTTCTCCCCAAAGAGCTCTTGTAAAGCACGCTTGGGGTCGCTAACCACCCCCCTCATAGCCCTCAATAGAGTATTGCGACTCATAGTTGCCACCACAATATAATCCCCTTTTTCACTATAGGTGAGGTAGAAAGCTGTTTGGTCTGATAGGCCATACCACACTTCGCGGCTAGTGGTGGGGGAGCAACTTACAAGGAGGGAAATTAGGGATAAGAGGAGAGCTTTACGCATAGAGTAGAGAGCCTCCCTCTTCTAAATAGTGGGCAAGCTCGATAGTGGTGGGTGCCATAGGTCGCCCTCGTCGCTCAAAGTAGGCTTGGTGGATACCCACTACTTTGAGGCACAATCCCTCTAAGGTGGCACTCTCTAGGAGGGCCAATCTATCACTCGGGTTAATAAATTTACGATTTGGTTCAATGTAGTCGGCGACGTAGAGGGCTGCCCCTAAAGCTCCCATCTCAACACTCCCCAAGGTGTGCCATCTGATAGCTCTCAAAACCCTCTCTTCAACGCTGCCCATCTCCTTTAGCAGGTGAGCAGCCACCGCTCCGTGGAGGAGGTGGGGATTTTTTAGTTCTATCTCCTCAGCAACAATCCCCTTATTGAGAGAGTAGCTTAAGAGCTCACTGGGGACCCACTCCCGCGCTGCATCGTGCCACAGTCCCGCTAGGTACCCCTCATTGGAGGGGCACTCAGGGAGGTAGCGCTCTAAGAGGAACTGGGTCTCTTTAGCTGTTGAATAGAGGTGGTTTAGCCGTTCTTGGCTTAGATTTTGTGTTAGATACTCTTTAAGTAGTATAAAGTCCATTTTCCACTATATAGGTGGCGACTCTTTGGGAAACTAGAGGAATAAGTTCCTTAAGAGAACCATCTTCGGTGGCTAGCAGGGTGCGTACTTGGGTCGAAGAGTCACTAAAGATAGGGTTATCTAAGAATCGGGCAACTACCCCCGGAGGAAGAGGCTCTTGCAACCCCTCGCGGTTTCGTTTGACAACCACAATTTCTACCAAGTTACGTAATTGATTGAACCGGTACCACCGCCTAAGACCTGCCACAAGGTCGTCACCAATTACCAACCCTATCTTACCATCAATTTGGTAGCGTTGGTAGAGCTCTTGCACCGTATCGTACATGTAGGAAATTCCACCACGCTCTATTTCACAAGCATCAATTAGCAACTCAACATCACGCCCCCCGCAGTAGAGCTCCCTATAATCTTCGAGAGCTAACTGCAACATTTTAAGGCGCTCATTGCTAGTGACAGCAGGCTCATCGGTTTTATGGGGGGGGTTAGCTACCGGGATAATAATTACCCGCTCGTAGTCGGTGTACTTTACGAGTGAATGGATGAGGTGTAGATGTCCTAAGTGGACCGGATCAAAGGTCCCCCCAAAAACAGCAGTTCTCATGGCTCCTCTCGGTAGTGGGCATCAAGGTCAACGCTGGTTGTAAAACCATCATCAACCTCGCGACCTTCAACGTCAACCAATTTTATAAAGGCTTGTTTAACCTCTTCTAACCCCTCAGTAGAGGTGTTGGAGAGTCCAATAGTGGGGTGTTTTGTTTGCAGTTCAGCTAGGCGCTCTCTAGCCCCCTCTAAATCTATTTTGGTCCCAATAACAACGTAGGGTTTCTCCAATAGTTCAGGAGCATACTCCCCTATCTCCCCTTGGAGAGTCTCCAAAGTAGTTGCATAGCGCTCATCACCCAAATCGATTAAGAAAGCGAGGGCTACTGTACGAGAGATGTGCCTTAAAAACTTAAGCCCCATCCCTGCCCCCTGACTAGCCCCCTCTATTATGCCGGGGATATCGGCTAAGACAATGTCATTATTGCCGTAGCGAAACATCCCAAGTTGGGGAATTTTAGTGGTAAAGGGGTAGCCGGCAACTTTAGTGCGGGCATTGGTAAGGTTATTTAAGAGAGAAGATTTACCAGCATTAGGAAACCCCACAAATCCGATATCGGCAATGATGAGGAGCTCGACACCAATGCGCATCGCCACCCCTTTCTCCCCTTGTTGGGCATAACGGGGTGCTTGTCTAGTTGGAGAACGGAAATGCCAGTTCCCCCTCCCACCATTGCCCCCTTTGAGGAAGACATAGCGCTCTAATCCTTCGAGGTCTTTAATAATCTCACCAGTAGTCGCATCTTTAATAACCGTACCGGGAGGGACAGGAATCTCAATATCGGCCCCCTTACGCCCAAAGTTGCGCCTACCTTGCCCATCACGCCCATTTTCAGCGCGATAGGAGCGCACCCGCTTGAGGTGGACTAGGGTTCTAAGGTTATCTTTGACAACAAAGACCACATCCCCTCCCCGACCACCGTCGCCACCATCGGGTCCCCCTTTGGCAACAAACTTTTCTCGTCGGAAGGAGACACAACCATTGCCTCCGCTTCCGGAGGCAATGTCAATATAGGTCTCATCTGAAAAGCCAAACATAGATTAGCTCTATTCTTTAACCGTCACGTCTACTCTGTTGCCTGAATACTTACGTAGGCTCGGTTTTTACGGTTATGGAACAAAACCCTACCAGTAGTCTTGGCAAAAAGGGTGTAATCTTTACCACAACCAACGTTGTCGCCGGGGTGGAATTTAGTTCCAACCTGACGTACTAAAATCTCACCGGCTTGGACTTCTTGTCCGCCAAATCGCTTAACACCTAAGCGTTGAGAGTTTGAGTCTCGACCATTTTTTGAGCTTCCGCCACCTTTCTTACGTGCCATCTTCTCTCTCCTTACGCTTTAATCTCATCAATGGTGATCATTGAGTAGTTTTGACGATGTCCTTGGGTCTTGCGATACCCTTTGCGACGCTTAAACTTGAAGACTTTAACCTTCTTATCTTTGACTGCCTCATCAAGGGTGGCCATAATTTTAGCTCCCTCAACATAGGGAGTTCCGAAGACCATTTTATCGCTATTGGAAACGGCCAAAACTTTATCAAACTCAAGTTTTTCACCAATCTCTGAGTCGAGCTTGTCGACCCTAAGGGTTGCCCCTTTAGTCGCCTTATATTGTTTCCCTAAAATTTCTACTAATGCGTACATATCACTCATCCTTACTCATAAATCTGCAGGCTCCCTTATACCATAAGAGAAATATAATGGCAATACCTTACATCGTCTCCAAAAAGGGGATTCCCAACAATTTGTAGGCATTTTTGAAAACTTGTAAAACCATTGTTACCAATGCAATGCGCCCTTTAACTAGTGCCGGCTCCCCCGCTTTTAAGATGGGGTGGTCGTGGTAGTACTTACTAAAGAGGCGTGAGAGGTCGTAGAGGAAGGTGGCGATTAGGGCTGGGTTAAACTCTTTAGCCGCCTCCTCAACAACTTCCCCGTAGAGGGCTACCAATTTAATCAGCTCTCGCTCCTCTTGGAGGGATAAAAGAGAAGAATCGAAGGGGAGGCTCTCTGTAGTGAGCCCCTCCTCTTCCCCTTTGCGCAACATTGAAATTATCCTTGCCCCCATATACTGGAGGTAAGGGCCTGTATTTCCATTAAAAGAGATCGATTCAGCCGGGTTGAAGACCATATCTTTGGTGGGGGTGGTTTGAAGCAGGTAATAGTTTAAGGCTCCCAAAGCAATTGCCTCACTCGTTTGCTGAACATCGCCCACTAAATCTTCGCGCTCCTTAGCCTTAATCTCCCCTTTAGCCAACTCAGTTAGTTGGTCAAAGAGGTTATCGGCATCAACAATTGTCCCCTCACGACTCTTCATCTTCCCATCAGGGAGGTTCACCATGCCGTAGGAGAGGTGGTGAAGGTCTTCAGCCCAATCACAGCCTAACCGCTTTAAGACATGAAACAACACCTTAAAGTGGTACTGCTGCTCACTGGCAACAACGTAGATGAGGGCATCAAAGGGCCAATCGACATGGCGGGCCAAAGCGGTCCCAATATCTTGGGTGAGGTAGAGACTGGTGCCGTCACTGCGTAACAACACCTTCTTATCTAAGTTGATATCACTCAAGTCGATCCATATTGATCCGTCAGCCTCTTTGTAGAAGACCCCCTCTTTCAACCCCTTCAAGACAGCCTCTCGCCCCTGAAGGTAGGTGTCGCTCTCGTAGTAATAGCGGTCGAAGGAGACGCCAGTTTTAGCATAAGTTTGGTTGAGCCCATCGATGGTCCAGCGGTTCATCTTCTCCCACAGCTCCATCACGACAGGGTTCCCCTCCTCCCACTGACGTAGCATCTCTTGGGCTTCTAAAATGGCGTTAGGGTCCTCCTTCTCCCACTGAGAGAAGAGGACATAGTACTTACCCACTAAGTGGTCCCCTTTGAGACCCGAGCTTTCGGGGGTCTCTCCATTGGCAAACTTTTGGTAAGCTAGCATCGATTTGCAAATATGGATTCCACGGTTATTTATGAGGGAGACTTTGTGTACCTCGGCCCCATTAGCTTTAAGGATAGCTGAAATACTCTCCCCCAAAGCGTCGTTTCTGAGGTGTCCCAAGTGGAGGGGTTTGTTGGTATTGGGGCAACTAAACTCCACCATGACCCGCTTCCCTGCTAAAGTTTGGTTACTTCCAAACCTCTCCCCTTCACTTAACACCTCTCTATAGAGGCGTTCGGCCAATTGGGTCACATCAACCTTAATATTGAGGTAGGGGCCGGCTGTTAACACCTCACCTTTGGGAAGATCAGATCTTTTAGACAATCTCTCTTTAAGGGTTTGGGCAATCTGTTGAGGGGAGCTCTTGAGGGCTTTGGCATAGGTAAAGAGGGGAAAGGCAATGTCGCCCATCTCAGGTTTAGGGGGTTTTTGTAGGGTCAACTCTCCGGCAGCTCGAATAGGTTCATTACTGCCTAGGAGCTCTAGGCCATACGCTTCGAGTTCCTCTTCAACGATCTTTTTCCACAACTCTCGTATCTGTTGCATTCTTACACGTCTCCCTAAATATCGTTGCTATCATACGTTGATTTAGCAACCTCTTCAAGCCGTTGCTCTATAATTTATGGGCCCCGTGGCAACCCATCTACTATTTTTCCCCTATTCCCATTATATTAGAGCTATAACCTGCTTTGAGGAGAGTGTCATGGAAAACAAAGAGAGGCACTATGCCCAATACCTAGACCACTATATGGGGAGCTTTGATCGCACCGGTCAGGCCAATTTTATAAGTTTTCGCCCCATCCCTTCGATGGTGACGATAGAGACAATTGTTGAAGATTTTATGGAACTTTTCTATCCCGGAAGGAGCGGACAGCGCGTCTTAACCAACGAAGGGATTCGTGAAGAGCTC
>DUOJ01000098.1 GCA_012838895.1 Spirochaetales bacterium | reverse complement strand
TACCAAGCCCAATTTGAGAAGGTTGAAGCCCTCACCTGACTCGGGTAGAATTAGGTCAATTTTGATAGGAGGAGAACTTCTTGGTCATCGGCTTAGACGTTGGCTCTACTACAATAAAGTGTGTCGTTCTTGATGAAAATGGAAAGATAGTATTCTCCAGCTACGAGCGACACTTCTCCCAAATTGCCTCACAAACAGCCGCCCTCCTTGAGAAAATCGAAAAAGATTTTCTTAAAGGGGCCAAAGCCCGCCTCATGGTGAGTGGTTCTGCCGGTATGGGGATGGCTGACCGTTGCTCTTTACCCTTCATCCAAGAGGTCTATGCCACCCGTATTGCTGCCAAAAGATTGGTCCCCGACACCGATGTAATTATTGAGTTGGGGGGAGAGGATGCTAAAATTCTCTACCTCACCCAAGGGATGGAGGTGCGGATGAATGGCTCGTGTGCCGGTGGGACGGGCGCTTTTATCGACCAGATGGCCTCACTTCTTCAAATCAGTGTCGATGAGTTGAACACCAAAGCCTCAAAGGCTGAAAAAGTCTACACCGTCGCCTCCCGCTGCGGCGTCTTTGCCAAAAGTGATATCCAACCCCTCCTCAACCAAGGGGCCCGTAAAAGTGATATCTCCGCCTCCATATTGCAAGCTGTAGTCAACCAGACAATCGGAGGACTAGCTCAAGGGAGGGCCATTAAGGGGAACATCGTCTATCTAGGGGGTCCTCTCACCTTCTTAGACCAACTGCGTAAAGCGTTTGATCAAACCCTTAAGACAGAAGGGTTGTGTCCCCCTAACTCCCTCTACTATGTCGCCCTAGGGGCGGCCTATTGTGCCACCAGTGAAGTTGACCTGAGGAGGGCGATTGAGTTTCTCAAAAACCCCACATTCGAGGAGACGATCTCCTCAAGGCCACCCCTCTTTGCCAGCGAAGAGGAGTATAGCACGTTCTTAAAACGCCACAATAAAGCTGCGGTAAATAGCGTCTCCCTCAAGGAAGGAGAACGCGAGGTCTATTTAGGAATAGATGCCGGCTCCACTACCGTTAAGAGTGTCTTAATAAATACTAAGGGGGAGATTGTAGAGAGCTCCTACGAGAGTAACAGTGGTAACCCCATCCCCCTTATCCACAATATCCTCACCAAGATCTACGACAAATACCCCGATATTATAATCAAAGGGAGTGCCGTTACAGGGTATGGGGAGGAGATTATAAAAGCCGCCTTCTCAATCGATGAGGGGGTGGTTGAGACGGTCGCCCACTTCACCGCTGCTCAGCACTTTATGCCCGAGGTGGAGTTCGTTATCGATATTGGGGGACAAGACATTAAGTGTTTCCAGATCCACAACGGGGCTATCGATAACATCTTCCTCAACGAGGCGTGCTCTTCGGGGTGTGGTTCGTTCTTGCAAACCTTTGCCCAGGCTCTCGACTATTCGATTGAAGACTTTGCTAAGTTGGGTCTCTTTGCCTCCCATCCGGTCGACCTAGGGTCGCGCTGTACCGTCTTTATGAACAGTGCTGTTAAACAGGCGCAAAAAGAGGGCTCTACAGTGGAAGATATCAGTGCAGGGCTCTCCATCAGCGTTGTCAAAAACGCCCTCTACAAGGTTATAAGGGCGGTCACCGTGGAGAGCTTGGGACGCCACATTGTGGTGCAAGGGGGGACATTCCACAACGATGCTGTCCTTAGAGCCTTTGAACAGGAGTTGAAGACCACTGTTGTACGTCCCACTATTGCCGGCTTAATGGGGGCTTATGGAGCAGCTCTCCATGCTAAAAAACATGTTAAAACCCCCTCTACGACCATCACTAAAGAGGCTTTAGAGAGCTTTGAGCACAAGGTGCGCGTCACCACCTGTCGTCTCTGCACTAACCATTGCCGACTCACCATCAACACCTTCTCCAATAAGCAACGTTATATTAGTGGAAACCGGTGTGAGCAACCCATCACCAAAAAGGCGAGTGACGAGTCGCTCAACATCTACGACTGGAAGTTGAGACAAATTGAAGCTCTCGATTGCTTCTTGTCAGACGACAAAGAGGCCAACCGCAAGGCCATAGGTATCCCCCTCACCCTCAATATGTATGAGTTGATCTACTTCTGGAAAGCTTTCTTTGAGACTCTAGGGAAGAGGGTTGTAATCTCACCCCTCTCTAACCGCGACCTCTACTTGGAGGGACAAGCTACCATTCCGAGCGATACAATCTGCTTCCCCGCCAAATTGGCCCACGGCCATATTCAACACCTTCTCGATGGGGGCGTTGAGCAGATCTTCTACCCCTGTATGACCTACAACCTCGACGAAGGGTTGGGGGAGAACCACTTCAACTGCCCCGTCGTTGCCTACTACCCCGAAGTTATTAGTGCCAATATGGAGGAGATAAAAAGGGTTGAGTTTATCAACTTCCATGTAGGAATCCACCGTCCAAAAGATTTCCCTAAGCTGATAGGTAAAAACCTTGAACCCTACTTTGGGAAGCTCGACTTGAAGCTCCTCCAGAAAGCGGCTAGGCGAGCTTACAGAGCCCAAGAGGAGTATCTAAAGCGAACTAGGCAAAAAGGGGAAGAGATCCTCCTTAAGGCGAGGAGTGAAGGAAAGCTCTCCATTGTCTTGGCAGGGAGACCCTACCACGCCGACCCCGAAGTCTCCCACGGAATCGATAAACTAATCTCCTCCTTTGGGGTCGCTGTCTTGAGTGAAGACGCCCTCTCCCATCGGGTGACTAAGTTCCCCGTCAATGTCCTCAACCAGTGGACCTACCATGCTCGTCTCTATGCAGCCGCTAAAGCGATTGCCCACGAAGATGACATCCATTTAGTCCAACTCGTCTCCTTCGGGTGTGGGGTTGATGCCATCACCAGCGACGAAACCCGCGACATCCTCGAGAGGGAGGGGAAGATGTATACCCAGATTAAGATTGATGAGATTACCAACTTAGGAGCCGTTAAAATTAGGCTCCGCAGTCTCCTCTCAGCGATTGCCCAAAAGGGGGTCGCCAATGGGAAGTAGTGCTCCAGTTTTCACCCGCCCCATGCGTGAGACCCACACAATCTTAGCCCCCTCAATGGCTAAAATTCAGTTCACCCTCATCGTTGAGGTGCTCAAAGAAGAGGGGTACAACGTAGAGCTCTTAGAGAATGAGGGGCAGCAAGTTATCTTAAAGGGGCTCAAGTATGTCCACAACGACACCTGCTACCCTGCCCTCCTTGTTATAGGGCAGATGATCGATGCCCTCGACAGTGGTAAATACGATTTAGATAAGACCGCCTTGGCCATAACCCAAACAGGAGGGGGGTGCCGGGCCAGCAACTATATCCACCTCCTCCGCAAAGCCCTCGATAAAGCCGGTTACACCCAAGTTCCAATCCTCTCGCTCAACCTCAAGGGGATGAACCGCAACAGTGGCTTCCGTATCACCTTGAAGATGTTGCGGAAGGGGGTGGGAGCCCTAATCTATGGCGACACTTTGATGCTCTTGAGGAATCAGGTGCGACCCTACGAGGTCCATCGTGGGGAGAGTGAAAAGCTAGTTACGAAGTGGATTGAATTATTATCAGAGCAATTCCAAAGAGGTAAGGGGTACAACAACCGGGCAATGAAGAGAAACCTCGCGCAGATGGTGAGTGAGTTTGCTGCCATTGAGCGCGACTTCACTAGGCCGGTAGTGAAGGTGGGGATTGTGGGGGAGATCTATATGAAGTATGCCCCCTTAGGGAACAACCACCTCGAAGACTTCTTAGCGACCCAGTCGTGTGAAGTGGCAATCCCCTCAATCATGGGTTTTGTCCTCTATGGGATGCACAACCAAGTCGAAGATATTGACCTCTACGGGGGGAGTAAAATAAGGCGTTCGGTGATGTTATTAATTCAAAACTACCTCATAAAGTTGGAGAGCTTCATAATTAAAGCCGTCTCTAAAGAGCCAACTTTCTTAGCACCACTCCCCTTTAGTCACACCATTGAGACAGGCCGAGAAGTGATTAGCTTAGGGTGTAAGATGGGTGAAGGGTGGCTCTTAACAGCTGAGATGGCTGACTTAGCCAAGATGGGGTACCGCAATATCATCTGTGTCCAACCCTTTGGGTGCCTCCCCAACCACATAGTTGGCAAGGGGATGATTAGACGCCTCAAAGAATTTGATGAAGAGATCAACATTGTCCCCATCGACTACGACCCAGGAGCGACAAGAGTCAACCAAGAGAACCGTATTAAACTGATGCTAGCGGTTGCCAATGAGAACCGGATTAAGGGAAAGAAGGGGATGCAAATAGACCCATCTGAGTTATAGGGAAATACTCTTACATATCTAAACAGTTTCACCAATAAGAGGAGTCTCACTTAATCTGAGTTTTCGCTCACATGCTTAGAGAAAGGGTGTTAAACTGTTATGTTACAACAATAAAGACCAGATCACCCTTAGAAAATATCTATTGTACGTTCATATATTGGTGCTTTCATTTAAAAAGGGATAAATGAAGTTTTATTTCTTCTATTATAATAAAATGCCCAATCCCGATTGTAGAATAATATTGTGTTGTCCTAACCCTCTCCCATGTTCCCCCAATGACTATTATCCATTTTGCAGTTGCTAAGGCTAAATACCGCCCTTAACTCTTTATCATCCAATAGATTAAATTAGATTTCTTATAACATTTTTCTGTGTTAAGTAGACCTAATTTACCCACCAAAAAGTAGACACTCCTATACTACTTAGTAACCTCAAAAGGTACTGTTTTCTCAGAACAATTTAGAAGTACTGTTACGTCAGAACAATTACACCCCTTCTTTAGATAATTGAAATGAGTCCCCCTTAGTGGTATATTTCCCCCATGGAATATAAACAAAGAAGTGTAAATTGTGGTCAGTTACGCCAAGCAGATGCTGGCAAAACTGTTGTGCTAAACGGGTGGGTCCACCGTATTCGTAACCATGGCGGTATCCAATTCATAAACCTCCGTGACCGCTACGGTATCACCCAAGTGGTGGTGGGAGAAGATGCCCCTCAAGCAGTTAAAGAGTTGGCCGAAGATCTCCATATGGAGTACTGTATCGCCATAGAAGGGAAGGTTATTGCCCGCCCCGACTCGATGATTAACCCCAATATGTTGACCGGGGAGATTGAGGTAGAGGCACTAGAGATTCAAATCTTGAGCACCAGTGAGGTGATTCCCTTTGTCATCGACCAAGAGAGTGATGCCAAAGAGGATACAAGGCTTCGCTACCGCTACCTCGATTTACGCTCCCAGGGGATGCAAGAGAGGATAAAGTTGCGCCACGAGTTTATTAGATCAATTAGAAACTTCCTCAGCGGACGCGACTTCTACGAAATTGAGACCCCCACCCTAATTCGCTCCACCCCTGAAGGAGCCCGCGACTTCTTAGTCCCTTCGCGCCTTCAAGCCGGCAAATTCTATGCCCTCCCTCAAAGCCCCCAGCTCTTGAAGCAGATTTTGATGGTGAGTGGCTTTGACAAATACTTCCAAATTGCCCGTTGCTACCGCGACGAGGATGCCAGGGGGGACCGCCAGTTAGAGTTTACCCAACTCGACCTAGAGATGAGCTTTGTGAAGCGCGACGATGTCCTCTCCCTAATGGAAGACCTCTTCGTCGAAGTTTTCAAAGAGGTGATGGATTACACCCTCCCCTCTACCTTCCGCCGCCTCACTTGGGATGAAGCACTCAACACCTACGGCCTCGATAAACCCGACCTCCGCTACGACCTCCACTTGGTCGACGTGGAAGAGGTGGTTAAAAAGAGCTCCTTTGGCACCTTCAAAACGATCCTTGAAGAGGGGGGCTCCATTAAAGGTATTAAAGCCCCCTTCTCAGAAGAGCTCCACTACACCCGCAAATACATCACCGCCCTCGAAGAGGCGGCTAAAGTCTATGGCGCCAAAGGGCTCGCTTGGATGAAGGTGGGTCCCAATAGAACCCTAGATGGGGGAATCTCAAAGTTCTTTGAAGGCGTTGAAGAGGAGGTAATCACCCTCTTTGATGCAAATGAAGGGGATATGCTCCTCTTTGTGGGAGACGCGTGGAAGGTGACCTGCGCTTCTCTCGGTGCAGTGCGTATAAAACTGGGCAAAGACCTCAATTTAGCCAATCCTAAGGAGTTTGTCTTCTGCTGGATTATCGACTTCCCCCTCTTTGAGTTCAACGAAGATGAGGGGCACTGGGAAGCTGCCCACCATATGTTCAGCATGCCACAAGCCCAATACCTCGAGACCCTCGAAGAGGACCCAGGGAGTGTTAAGGGGGACCTTTACGACCTAGTCCTCAACGGCTACGAAGTTGCTTCGGGCTCTATTCGTATCCACGATGTAGACCTTCAAAAGAAGATCTTTAAAATCTGTAACATCGAAGAAAAAGAGGCCGAAGAGCGCTTTGGCTTCCTCCTCAACGCCTTCCGCTATGGGCCACCACCCCATGGTGGAATTGCACCGGGAATTGACCGCATGGTGATGATCATGTCGGGACAGAGCTCTATCAAAGAGGTTATTGCCTTCCCTAAAAACAGTGCCGGGATTTCACCAATGGACGACTCCCCCTCCCCGGTTGACCAGGAGCAACTCGACGAGCTCCACCTATGCATCAAGGAGTAGTTGCCATTATTGGAGGAGGCCCCAGTGGCCTCCTGGCAGCCCTAACCCTAGCTAGAGAAGGGATACAAACCACCCTCATTGAACGCAACCCCTCTGTGGGGTCAAAACTCCTCTTAAGTGGTGGTGGACAGTGCAACCTAACCAACCAAGCCACTATTGAAGAACTCCTTACCTGCTATGGGGACAACGGCTCTTTCTTAAGGGACTCTCTCACCCTCTTACCGCCGAATAAGTTGATGAGCCTCTTCACCTCAATGGGACTCCCCCTAGTTGTCAAAGAGGAGGGGCGGGTCTTCCCCGCCTCCCACAAAGCGAGCGATGTGGTTGATCTCCTCTACCAAGAGTGCCTCAAAGCTAGAGTTACATTCAAACTAAACACGAAGATTGAAAGTGTAGAGCACAACAACGCCACCTTCACCTTAAAGATGGGGACAAAAGAAGAGCACTACAAAACCCTCTTAATCGCTACTGGAGGGGCCACTTTCCCCCACACCGGTTCCCAAGGTGACGGGTGGCGCTTTGCCAAGGCATTGGGGCACAAGATAGTTCCAGTTCACCCGGCCCTAAGTGGGGTGCGCTTGATTAACTCTCCCCTAACGAGCTGTAGTGGTATAACCGTTGAAGAGGCGACAATCTCCTTTAACAAGCGCCAGTTTAGTGGACCTCTCTTAATAACCCACCGCGGTCTCTCAGGTCCCCTCATTCTCAACGCCAGTCGCTATTTCTCAAGAGAACAATCTATTAAAATCTCCTTTCTCCCCAACCCCGATGGGGTTGAAGATAGATTAAAAAAGCTCTCCGCCCAAAAAGGGGCCTCACAGTTGGCGACACTGATTCACCAATTGGGACTCCCTACCAAATTAGTGAGCTCAATCTTGGAGGAGGGCAAAATAGATGGGAGACGTAAAGCCGCTGAAGTGGGTAAGAAAGAGATTAAAAAAGTGGTCTCTCTCCTCACACAAATGGAGCTGACAGTCTCTCTCAAAGGGGCCCTCAAGGGGGCAATGGTGAGTGGAGGTGGAGTAGCCCTGGAAGAGGTCGACCCCACGACCCTCCACTCTAAACTTATTAAAGGGCTCTTCTTTGCCGGCGAAGTGCTCGATATAGATGGAGACTCGGGGGGGTACAACCTCCAAGCCGCCTTCTCAACCGGCTACACAGCGGCTAAGGGGATAGCTCGCCTTTACCATTAAACAATATTTTATTACCCTTTAAGGGTTGGAGGTATAACAATGGGTTCTAAAACACATATTAAGACAGTCTATGGTCACACAGAGGGGCAACTAATTAACGACTTAGGAGCGACCCTTCCCCTTGGTCTCGATGGGGATAAATTCTCCCCCTACCAAATGCTACTAGGGGCCCTCTCCTATTGCCTATTTTTAACTTACGAATCGCTAGCTGAGAAGATGGCTGTGGAACACACTTCAGTTGAGATCGATATCACCGGGGTAAAACGAGATGACAAAGTGAGCACCCTAGAACACGTTATGATTGACGTCTTGGCGAAAGGGGTTAATGACCAGAAGAAATTTGAGCGGTCTTTTGAGATAGCTACCCGCTATTGCTCTGTCTTCAACACCATCAGCCAAGTTGCAAAAATAGAGTGGAAGATTAGATACGAATAGTTCTATTCGTATGGTACAATAAATCAATGAATAACGAACGCTACAGCATGATTCGCCTCTTTGAGACCTTCTTAGAAGCGCTGTCGCGTTTAGTCGATAGGGACGACCACCTCTTCTCTTTGAAGAAAAACAGCATAGCGGTGAGCCACCGCTTAGCCCAACACCTCGAAGAGGTGATGTTTGGCGAGCTCCCCGCCAAAGAACAAGAGGGGTTTGTGGTTGACTTAGCCTACCCCCTCGAGGAGCGCTCCCTCAATCCCGACATCTTAATCCATAACCGCAGCAATCGTGCTGAAGAGCGCCTCATGGGGGTCGTGTGTCGCAGTCGCTACCTCACCAACCAAGAGCTCCTGAAGCTCCATGCCCTCAAGAGTCACCTCACCTTAGCTGTCGCCTTCCTCCCCGATAAAGACTACTTCCTCATCTACCGGAGCGACGAGAGCACCCTCGACTACTACCACTTCTACAAAGAGGCTAAACACTGTCATCTATTAAGGCGTCGCCACATTAGTGAAATTGATGAGAGCGACCGCCAACAATTGCGTCTCGCTATCGCCCCGAAAGCCGGGCGACCCCGTTAAGCTTCCGAATAACCCTCTTTTGAGCCTCTTCACACCC
>DUOJ01000097.1 GCA_012838895.1 Spirochaetales bacterium | reverse complement strand
GTCAACGGCGTGATAGACCTTCTCGTTAGGTATAGTGATGAAATTAAGATTGTTGACTTTAAAACTGATGCGTATCTCTTTAAAGATCTCCACCAAGGACAGCTACGCCTCTATCGGGAGGCTATGGAGCGCCTTTATCACCTCCCCACCTCCTCAGCGGTGGTCTACTTGCGTGACTGCAGTCAAAGTGAATGGGTTAGTTGAGATTCTCAACAGCAGCAGTAATCGCTTTTAGAGCCTCTTCAACTCTCTCCTGCGTGGTGGCAAAATTGAAGCGGACGAAGGGCTCCCACCCTTTGCCAAACCAGGAGCCGTCGTTCATCGCAATGGCTCCCCTTTGACCAAAGAAGCGGGAGAGGAGTCCCCCTTGTGGGCTAAGTTTAGGGTTGTACAACTCACTATTGTTCTTAGCATCCAATGCCACCCTCTCGTAGATAGCACTACAGTCGATTAGCCCAATAAAGGAGGCTTCAGGGGTTACAAAGAGGAGCCCATTGTTCTCTTTAGCAAGTTGCTTTGTTATATTATCGGCTTGCCTACTCAAATACCTATTAAGGCTCATCAACCATTCGTACCCCCCACTGTAGGCAGCTGAAGCTGCTACTGTAGCTAAGATGTCGGGTCCGATACGTAACGCCTCCATCCGCTCGGTTAACTTACGGTACATTGCAGAACTTGAGCAGACAACCGAAGAGAAGTGTTGCCCTGCAATATTGAAGGTCTTGGAGGGGGCGACGCAGGTGGCACACTCTACTCCGCTCCCTTCAGCAACCATCCCTAACGGGATATGGGTCACTTGGGGAAAAGAGAGGTCGCTGTGGATCTCGTCACTAATAATGGTCACTCTAAAGGTTGCACATGCTTCTATAAGTTGTCGTAGCTCATCTAAGGAGAAGACCCTCCCCGTTGGGTTGTGGGGGGAGCAGAAGATTAGCAGAGGCGCTTGGGTTTTCTCTAAGAGGTGGTTAAGGAGTTCAAAGTCGAGGGAGAATCGTCCCTTACCGTCGTAGTGCATTGGCCAAGGGATTAACTCTCTTCCCAAAGACTCGACGATTGTAACAAAGGGTTTATAGGCGGGCATGGGGACAATTACCCCTTCACCCTCTTTAGTGTAGAGCTCCACTAAAGTCGCTATAGAAGAGAGCATCCCGGGAGCAGTGGCTATAAGAGAGTGATCAACATGCCACCCATGGCGCTGTTCTAACCAAGTTCCGATGGTCTCCTTTAGGTGGGGGAAGCGGGGGTACCCCAAAATACCGTGGTCAACCTGTTGTTGAAGTGCCTCTAAAACAGCCGGAGGAGCTGCAAAATCCATATCGGCTACCCAAAATGGTTTAGCATCAGGGTTGTTACAAATTGAGGTAATTGCCTCAGGGTTGTATTTCACTGAGAGGGAACCGCGCCTCTCAACCACTCTATTGAAATCGTAATTTTCCATAGCATTACCCCTTTGGTAAGAAGGTGTTGGGTGGAGTATACCAACTGTAACCCCTCAAGGGACGCTTCTTAAACCTAATTGCTCGTTGCGGGCAGTGGTGGTAGCAGGCCAAACACTGCTCACAGTGGTGGAGGTAGGCGGGACGCCCCTCCTCCATCTTGATGTTGTTAACTGGACAAACTGCTTGGCAAATTGCACACCCATCACACCCATCACTTACGGTGAAGTTAAGATCTTTGGCTCCCCTGTTACCCAGTCCCGGACGCCAAAACTTGAGGGCTAGGCGATTGAAGGGGAGGCGATAGGGGAGACGGAGTTCTTGTTTATCTAAGTCGGAGGCGATCTTCTTTAGTGAGGCCTCTATCTTGGAGTGTATTTTTACCTGACGCTCTTTTTTAGGAATTTTAAAGAGGGGGGTGTAGGTGTCAACCATCTTTATAGAGCCGTTGTAGGCGGCGATGTAACCGGCCTCACTCAAGAGGAGGTCGCTGAAGGCTGGCCCATAAGCAGGCAATCCCCCATGGGTGTGGAGAACGAAGAGGTAGTCAAGATCGAGTTTAAGGTTACTCAGTGTATCAAGGAGGAAGGCGACAACTGCCGCAGGGGGGCCACTGTAGTAGATTGGGTAGATTAACCCGAGTACTTTAACCCCCTCTAACACCTCTCGGTTAGCTTCAACTTCACCAATCGAGTAGAGGTGGTCGTACTTTAAGCGCTCCTTTAAATCGCGAGCAACTACTTTAGAGTTGCCACTGCCACTAAAGTAACAAATTGCACTACTCAAAATTTTCTGCCTCCATCTCTAAGATGATACCACACACCTCGCAGATATCTTCAGATGAGAGGTTGAGGTTGGTGACCAATCTAATTAGGTCTCCATTGGCAGAGGCGAGGATTCCCCGCTTTTTAAGGAGTTCAACAACTTTGTCACCCCTAACTCCTTCAACGGAGAAAAAGATAATATTGGTCTCAACATCGTCAATTTCAAACTTAGCCCAGCCACTCTTTTTAAGGGCAGAGGCAATCTCTTGGGCATGTTGGTGGTCTATTGTAAGGCGTCCCACGTTGTTATCTAAAGCGTAGATTCCAGCGGCAGCCAGTATCCCTGCTTGGCGCATTCCCCCTCCCAAAAGCTTCCTTATTCGCCTAGCCTCTTCAATAAAATCGGTTGAGCCACACAAAACGCTCCCCACTGGGGCTCCTAGCCCCTTGGAGACACAGACGGTGACAGTGTCACTATTGGCAGCAATGTGGGAGATATCAACACCGGTTGCTACAGCAGCATTAAAGAGGCGCGCCCCATCGAGGTGGATTGCTAAACCATAGCGGTCGGCTAGCGCTCTAATCCCTTGAAGATTTTTGAGGGGATAGCAGATTCCTCCAATTGTATTTTCAACCTCTATTAGGCTGGTCTTGGCCATGTCGTAGGCGGGAGCTTTAATTAGAGGTTCTAATATGGGGGCTGAAAGGATTCCCCGGGGGGCATCAACTCCAATGGGCATCGCTCCGGCAATGGCTGAAATAGCCCCGATTTCGTGTTGGATTATGTGACTGGCGCTATGGGCTAGAACTTCGCTCCCTCGGCCAGCTAAGAGGTAGAGGGGGATTAGATTCCCCATTGAACCCGAAGAGACGAAGAGGGCCGCCTCTTTGCCAAGGCGCTCACCCATCATTGCTTCGAGACGGTTAACGGTGGGGTCTTCGCGGTAGACGTCGTCCCCCACTTCAGCTTCAGCCATCGCTTTACGCATAGCTGAACTTGGTTTAGTTATTGTATCACTGCGTAGGTCATAAATTTTCATTTCCTACCTCCTCCGTAATTTGATCAAAAAGGGTGAAGAAGGTGGGGAAGGTGACAGCTACAGCGTCGATTGAGTCGATTGTGACTGGCTCTTGGGTTCCCAAAGAGGCAATAGCTAGCGCCATAATAATGCGGTGGTCCCCAAACCCTTTAACACTACCACCTTTTAATTCTCCTTTACCTCTAATGAGGAGGAAGTCTTCCCCCTCCTCAACATCTCCCCCAAGAGCTCTCAGGTTCTCAACCATAGTGGCGATGCGATCGGTCTCTTTAATACGTGCTTGGGGGACGTTGTAGAGGAGGCTCTCCCCTTGGGCAAAGGCAGCCGTTACAGCTAAGATTGGCAAAGTGTCGGGGATGGCGTTGAGGTCAAATTTTCCCCCTATTAAGTTGCCCCCTGTCACAGTTACCCCTCTACTATCCCATTCAACGCTGCACCCCATAATCTCCAGAATTGAGAGGAGCTCTTTATCACCTTGGGTGTCGTCAATTTGTAACCCTTCAACCTTAATTGAGGTGCCACTAATAGCAGCAGCACAGAAGAAGAAGGCCGCAGCTGAGTAGTCCCCTCCAATCGTTGCTTCAAAGGGGGAGTAGCTCTCACCCCCCTTAATAAAGAAGTGGTCCATGGTGGGGGAGGTCTCAAAGGTGACCCCTTGGGACTCTAGCCAACCACACGTCATCTCAACATAGGGGCGCTCATTTAGGAGGGGAATTTCTAAGGTCGTAGCCTCTTTAGCTAATGGAGCAGCCAACAAAAGGGATGAGAGGAATTGACTTGAGTGGCACTCCATCGAGGCTCTCCCCTTTTTAAGGGGTCCCTTAATGGTGAAAGGGGGGTAACCATAACGCTCAGCTGTTATAGTGGCGCCGAGTTCTCTTAGTGCATCTAAGAGCTCTCTTAGGGGGCGTTTGTTGAGTTGCGTATCCCCAATGAAGGTGACCTCACTGTCTGTTGTGGCAGCCAAACCGGTAGCCAAATAGAGGGTGGTTCCTGAATTTTGGCAATCGACACCCACTTTAGGGGGGAATTCTTTAATGCCTACAACCTTAATTGAGTCATTAGATCTTATTATTTTTGCCCCAAGGGCTCGACAAACAGCGATACAGGCGGCGGTATCTTCACTCTCTAAGGGGTTGTGAATGGTGCTCTCTCCAGTGGCAAAAGTGGCAATTAAGAGGGCTCGAATGGTGTGGCTTTTGGATGAGATAATCTTAATCGTAGCTGACTTTGCTCGGCGCTGAAGAGTTTTGTCCATGCAGCGATAATAGCTGTTTTTTTAAGTGTTTGCAACGGAAGAAAAGACCCCCTTCCAAGCGAAGGGGGCCAGCAATTAACTAGTAAATATTTACTTCTTATAGATGTTCTTAACAGGGTGATAGTCCATGGTGTTACCATACCATCCACCCCACTTGTTGGTGTCAATCATGTTGAGGGTTACGTAGTAGTAGATGTTCATGAGGGCGTGGTCGTCGTTGATTAAGATATCCTCAGCTTGCAATAAGACTTCCAAACGGTCAGCGCCGTGGAGAGTTGCAGCCTCTTTAATGAGGATGTCATAAACATCGTTAGAGTATTTACCACCGTTCATGGCGGTTCCGGTGACGAACATGTCTAAGAAGGTGTTGGGGTCTTGGTAGTCCCCTACCCAACCTGCGCGGGCAATTTGGAAATCACCAGCGTTTCTGCTAGCGAGATAGGTGGCCCACTCTTGGTTCTCAAGCTCAAGGGTAATCCCTAAGTTTCTCTTCCACTCCTGTTGGAGGAACTCTGCAATTGCTTTGTGGTTAGCATCAGTGTTGTAGAGGATTGCAGTTTTGGGGAACCCAACGCCGTTAGGATAGCCAGCATCAGCTAAGAGTTTGCGACCAAGGGCGACGTCGTAAACGGGCTCACCAAGGCTAGGATAACCGGCCATCTCGGGAACAATACCCAAAGCAGGAATCTGTCCAGCACGGGTTACTTGGTCAACAAGGGCCTGGCGGTCGAAGGAGACTGAGAGGGCTTTTCTAACTCTTACGTCGTCAAAGGGGGCCTTCTCGGTCTGATAGACGTAGTAGTAGGTTGCCAACTGCGGAGCCTTGTGGAAGTCTCGGCGGAGGGAAGCAGCCTCAATTTGGTCGAGTGGGATAGTGGTTGCCCAGTCAACTTCACCGTTTAGATACATGTTATAAGCGGTGTTATTATCGTCGATGGCGTAGAAAATAACCTCATCAAGTTTTACAGCATCCTTATCCCAGTATTTGGGGTTGGGGACAACTTTGATTGAGGATTGGGGAGTCCACTCTTTTAGGACGTAGGGTCCGTTACCAACAAAGTTCTCAGGTAGGGTCCATTTAGAACCATACTTCTCAATAGCATGGAGAGGTACTACTGCGAATGAGTAGTGGGCTAAGGCGTCAACAGCATAGGGGAGTGGTCCAACTAGGTCCATCTGGAAGGTCTTGGAATCGAGGGCACGAATACCAACAGCTTCTTTACCAGCTAACCCTTCGTTGTACTCCTCAGCACCCTTAATGAACATTGCGGGGAACCAAGCATAGGGGCTGGCGGTTTCGGGGTTAAGTCCCCTGATCCACGAGTCGACAACTGTGTAGGCGGTGATTTCAACACCGTCACTCCAAACAGCGTCACGGAGGTGGAAGGTATATTGTGTACCATCAGCGTTGCTCTCCCAACTTTTTGCCAAACCAGGAATCCCTAGGGCTGTTTTGGGGTCGTAAGCGACTAGACCCTCAAAGATAGCCTCATAGATTCTATGTTCAGGAACACCTTGAATCTGGTGTGGGTCAAGACTTTCGGGTTCAGCGCCATTGATTAAGCTAAAGACAACTTTATCTCCAGCAGGAACGACTGGAGCTGGCTCTACTTTGACAGCGGCGGGTTTAGGAGCAACATCTTCTTTCGTAACTACAGGGGGTTCCGTCTTGTCAACATCTTTCTTTCCACATGAGATGAATAAGAAGCCGACAAGGAGAACTATTAATGCAATCGATAGAATTTTTTTCATATAAATTTCTCCTTATGAATTTAAGCGTTCAATATAGAGTACCTTAAAGGGGAGTAATAATCAAGAATAATCACATTAGGGGCTCATTTAGCACAGGTTTCAAAAACTCCTTACATTAATCGGCCTTACCCAGTATATTGAAGTCATGCGAATGAAAATTAAGAAATTGAGGGATGGCTCCCTCCTATATGGATTAACTATCTTCAACAAAGTAGTTTATGGTCTCTTTTGCGTCGTTTTATTGATCGGTTTTTTCTCGGTCTTAGATGATGGAGGCTTTACCCCAGCAACCATAATCCCAATTCTCCTCTTTATAATCAGTTTGGGGGGGGCCGGATACCGGGAGGAGTGGCACTTCAACCCCCATAAGGGAGAGATAATCTATAAAATTGGCTTCCTGTTTTGGGTTAAGAGAGAAGTCTACTCAAGCGATGAGGTAAAAAGAATCACTATAACCCACTTTGTCCGGGGCAATCCTAGGCGCGACCCACAAGCTAAGGGGAGGGGGCGTAACCGCCCCATGGTGGTCTTCTCCCTCCAGTTTCACGACGACTCAACCAAAGATATTGAGATTATTGGGGAGAGGGCGAGTGGTGGGATGACTGAAGGGGCTGCCCTTACGATAGCATCCGTGATGAAGATCGCCTACTGGCAAGACCGTCAAAGGGAGAGGTAGTCTACTCGTAGAGCCAGCACGCCACCTCGTGTTCTTTATCCATCTCCTTCATGGGGGGGATATTGCTCTTACATTTCTCCATCCGATACTTACAGCGGTCGTAGAAATAGCACCCCTCGCGCTCCACATCGGGGGAGGGGACATCGCCCGACAAGATAATGCGTTGTCGCTTCTTCTCAACGACGGGGTCGGGGATGGGGGCTGCCGACAAGAGGGCCTGGGTATAGGGGTGGAGGGGGTTCTTATAGAGGTCTCGTGAACGGGAGATTTCCATAATCTTCCCCAAGTACATCACCGCAATCCTAGTGCTGATATACTCAATTACCGCCAAGTCGTGGGCAATAAACATATAGGTTAGACCATACTCATCTTGCAAGTCGTGGAGTAGGTTTAGGATTTGCGACTGGATTGAGACATCCAAAGCACTCACCGGCTCATCAGCTAAGATCATTTTAGGGTTGAGAGCCAAAGCGCGGGCAATTCCAATGCGCTGGCGTTGTCCTCCACTAAACTCGTGGGGGTAGCGGTTCTTAAAGAACCTACTAAGGCCAACGCGCTCCATCAAATCTTCAACACGCTCCTCAATCGCCTCTTTAGTGAACGACTCATCGAGCATCCCCCGCTTGCGGTAGATTTCGAGGGGTTCACTGATTATTGTCCTTACCGTCATACGGGGGTTGAGGGAGGCGTAGGGGTCTTGGAAAATCATCTGCATATTTTTACGGGCGTCGAGGAGTTGATCCTTTGAGGCGTTAATCATATCGATACCGTCGAAAGTCACACTCCCCGATGTCGGTTTGTAGAGCTGAGAGATTGAGCGGACGGTGGTCGATTTTCCACATCCCGATTCGCCAACTATACCGAGGGTCTCCCCCTCTCTAACTTCGAAGGAAATCCCATCGACGGCCCTGACGGTTCCAATCTGGCGCTTAATAATGAAGCCAGCCTCAATGGGGAAGTGTTGTTTAAGGTCGACGACCTCAAGGAGGGGTTTATCATTAGTCATTGGGGAACTCCTTTTCATCGACATAGAGCCAGCACGCTACCTCGTGTTGATCCCCTAAATCTTTGGTAGGGGGGTAGTGGTGTTGGCACACATCCATCACCTTGTGGCACCTTGGATGGAAGGGACAACAATCGGGGAGGTCAATCACGTTGGGGGGTTGCCCTTCGATTGAGAAGAGGCGCCCCTTGTGGGCCCTGTCGAGGCGAGGAACCGATTTAATTAGCCCTTCGGTGTAGGGGTGGGCTGGATTTTTGTAGAGCTCCATTGTTTTAGCTTTCTCAACAATTTTACCAGCGTACATGACACACACATTATCGCACATCCCTGCCACAACCCCTAAGTCGTGGGTTATTAAGATTACGGCAGTGTTCATCTTTTTTGTTAGTTCAACAATGAGGTCCAAGATCTGGGCTTGAATAGTTACATCGAGGGCAGTTGTAGGTTCATCAGCAATTAAAATCTTTGCCTCACAGCTGAGGGCCATTGCAATCATCACCCGCTGACGCATCCCCCCCGAGAACTGGTGGGGGTAGTAGTAGATCTTCTCTTCAGCCACTGGGATACCAACCAGCTGTAACATCTGAATCGATTTAGCTAGAGCCTCTTTGTGGCTCATCTTTTGGTGGAGACGGATTGTCTCAACCATCTGGGTAGAGATTTTTAAGAAGGGGTTTAAGCTTGTCATTGGGTCTTGGAAGATCATCGAGATCTCATTGCCCCTAATTTTACGTAGCTCATTCTCGGGAAGTTTTAAGATATCGAGACCTTCGAAGAAGATTTCACCCCCCACAATCTTTCCAGGAGGGCTCTGAATGAGACGCATAATTGAGAGGTTGGTAACCGACTTACCACACCCCGACTCGCCCACGATTCCAAGGGTCTCCCCTTCGTTTAGGTCGAAGGAGATACCATCGACCGCTTTGACGATACCGGCATCGGTCTTGAAGTAGGTCTGGAGGTCTTTAACCTCTAAGAGGCTCTTATATTGCTTCGTTTTCACTACACTGTGCTCCTATAACTGGTTCTTGCTTTGAGGGTCAAAAGCGTCGCGTAGCCCATCCCCTAGGAAGTTCATCGCAAAGAGGAAGATTGTCATGGCTAAGGCGGGGAAGAAGAGCTTCCACGGATAGAGGGTCATTCCGGCGACAGCGTCCCCCACGAGCGAACCCCACGAGGCATAGGGGGCTTGCACCCCGAGCCCTAAGAAAGAGAGGAACGACTCGGTCATGATAAACGACGGAATTCTCAAGGTTGAGAAGACAATAATCACACTGAGAGAGTTGGGGATTAAGTGGCGGAAGATAATGCGCCTCGTGGGAGCCCCCATCGAGCGGGCTGCCTCAATAAACTCTTGGTTCTTAAGCGACATTATTTGCCCACGCACCATGCGGCTAATAGTGAGCCAACTAATGATGGCGAGGGCGAAGAAGAGGTTGATAATATTACGCCCGAAGATTGCCATGGCGATGATGACCAACAACATGTAGGGGAGACCATACATGATATCGACAACACGCATGATAAAATAGTCAATCTTTCCTCCAAGGTAGCCAGCTAAAGCTCCTAAAATTGTCCCAATTAAGACACTGGTAATTGTTCCAATGAAGCCAATAGCAATTGAGACCTGGCCACCGTAGATAATCCTAGAGAGGAGATCTCTCCCTTGGTGGTCGGTCCCTAGGTAGTAACGCCTCTCATGCATCTTGGTCGCTTTAACCGAAGCAGAGAGGGCCCCCTTAATGGTGATCTCTTTATTGAGGGGGAAATTTACACTCTCATTACCAGCCGCCTCTTTGAGGTCAAAGAGGGCGATATCTTTGGCTTGGGAAGTTATCTTGGCAACGATGTTCTCTCTAATGAGGGTATCACGCTTCCTCTCTGAGAGGCCACTAAGCTCTTTATCTAATAGGAGGTTGTACTCCTCAGTGGTTAAGTCGGGGTTTTGGCGCATGATTGTCTTCAGTAGTTGTTGTTCTATCTCTCGGCCGTACTGCTCTGTCTCAATCTCACTGGTGGTCCCCACCATATCGGCATAGATTGCCACAATCTCTTCAAGGGGAAGTTTTGAGATATTGATGCGCTTGCCCCCCTCAGGGGTGTACCACACCTTTTTAACACTAATTTGGAGGTCAGTTTTAAGTTTGGTGTTGAGGGTATCGATGCGCCGCTGCTCAGCTGTGTTGAAGACAAAAGTGCCTTCAGCCATCCGAATGTTCCCCTCTTTATACATATAGTCCCAAACTTTATTTACCTCACCTTTGTCGATCCAAGCCCAAATCATATCGTCTTTCTCTTCGGAGAGCTCAAAGCGTCCCTCACGCCACGCTTGGGTGTAGAGGTCGGCCATCCGCTTCTCCATTAGGAGCTGCCCTGCATTTTTAACAAGCGAAGGTTTGAGGTGTTGGTGGTCCAAGATAATCTCATCGTAGGGGTAGATGGGGAGGATAGGGGCACAGATTGCCAAAAGGACGTAGATAATAACTATAAAGACGCTGATAACAGCCATCTTGTTCTTCTTTAACCGGCGCCAAGCATCTTTGGAGAGGCTATTGCCTACAATAACCTGATCAAACTCATTAGTTGCCTGGGGCTCAGCTTGTTTATTCAAAAGATTCATTAGTTAGCTCCAATTTTAGGTGTAGGTGATACGTGGGTCGAGGAGAGAATAGACAATATCGACGAGGAAATTCATGATCACCAAGATAACTGAATAGACAATTACAACACCCACAATTAACGTATAGTCGCGGTTAAAGGAGGACTGCACGAAAAACTTTCCCAATCCTGGGATTCTAAAGACTTGTTCAACCACCACCGAACCGGTGATGATTCCGGCAAAAGCGGGACCTAAGTAGCTGACGATGGGGAGCATTGTCCCCTTCATGGCGTGCTTGAAGATAATAGATGAGCTCTTCATCCCCTTAGCCTTGGCGGTCCTAATATAGTCACTCCGCAACGTCTCCAACATACTGGAGCGGGTGAGGCGGGCGATGGTGGCAAAGTCGGCAAAGGCGAGGGTGAGGGCGGGGAGAATCACAGTTTTCCACCCATCACCAGTTGAGAACCACCCAGAGGTGGGGAGCCACCCCAATTTCATAGCAAAGACATATTGGAGAACTGGTCCTATAACAAAGAGGGGGACAGAGATCCCCACTACAGCCAGCGCCATACTCAAATAGTCGATCCAACTGTTTTGGTGGATAGCAGCCAGCATTCCACTCAAAATCCCAAAGATAACTGAGATTGAGATTGCAATAACCCCTAAAACCATCGAGTTGGGGAGGCTCTCAAAGATGTAGAAATTTACATCGTGGTCTTTGTAGCGGTAAGAGGGGCCTAAGTCCCCCCTTAAAACATCAAACATGTAACGCCCATATTGTACCAATAAGGGGTCGTTGATGTGGTATTTAGCCTCAATATTTCTCTTAACCACTTCGGGGAGGGCTCTTTCTCCATCGAAAGGGCCACCAGGAGCGACTCGGACAATAAAAAAACTAATGGTGATAATCACCAATAGAGTTGGGATGACACCCAAGAGGCGCCGGATGATGTATTTAGTCATTGTTGTCCTCTATAAACATATGAACCGATAGTATACCAAGTGGATTAGATATGCAAGTAAAGTGCTACCCCATCCCCTTGACTCTCCCTATCAGATGTAACAGACTGCCCTGTGCAGATTGGAGTTAAAAATGGGTAAAAATATCTATATAGAGAACTTGGGATGTGCTAAAAACCAAGTTGATGCCGAGGTGATGGCCCACCAATTAGAGGCGGGAGGCTACACAATTGTCAAAGAGAGTGAGGGTGCCAACCTTATTTTAATCAACACCTGTGGCTTTATAGAGAGTGCTCGCCAAGAGTCGATTGAGACCTTTTTTGAGTTAAAAAAAGCCCACCCAACAGCTAAAATTGCCCTTACCGGCTGTATGGCACAGCGCTATGGAGAGGAACTTTTAAGCTCTCTCAGCGAGGCTGATGCTCTGTTTGGAAACCGCGACTTGGGAGAGATTGTAGCTTTCGTGGATGGACTTTTTAAGGGTGAAAGAAAGGTCCTCCTCCCCCCCTTTCCCCCCATTGAGGAGGAGAAGTGGCAACGGGGAGACCTCTTCAATTACCCCGGTTCAGCCTATCTCAAACTCTCTGAGGGGTGTAACCACCGCTGTCGCTACTGCGCTATCCCCCTTATTAGGGGCTCCCTCAGGAGTCGCCCCTTTGATGAAATAATAGAAGAGGCGCATGAGTTAGTTAAAAGGGGAATTAAAGAGATCAACGTCATAGGGCAAGACTTAGCTGCCTATGGCCTTGATCAAGGGGAAGCTCTCTTTATCCCCCTCTTAAAAGAGTTGGTGGCCCTTGAAGGGGAGTTCAAACTGCGTCTCCTCTATATCCACCCCGACTTTTTTCCCCAAGACCTTATAAATTTAATAGCCAATGAGGCTAAAATTATCCCCTACTTTGACCTCCCTTTCCAACACGCTCATCGCGCGGTCTTAGAGAAGATGGGGCGTAAAGGGGACAAAGGAACCTACCTTAATCTGATTAGAGAGATTAGAGAGCGTCTCCCTGAAGCAACCATTAGGAGCACATTTCTTCTAGGCTTCACAGGTGAAAATAGAGAGACAATTGCCACCCTAAGGGAGTTTATTGAAGAGGCCCAAATCGACTGGGTTGGTTTTTTCACCTACTCGAGAGAGGAGGAGACCCCCTCTTATAACGATTCAAGCACATTAAAATATAGGCGAGTAGTTAAGAGGAGTCAAAAGTGGCAAAAAGAGCTCCAAGCTCTTCAGCAAACAATCACCACTCGACGCCTTGAGCGGTTAGTTGGAACTGAGCAAGATGTCTTAGTCGAAGAGTTGGTCGAGGGGGAAGATTTGGCTATCGGGCGGACAATGCACCAAGCCCCCGAAGTTGATGGTCTTACTGTCATCATGGCGCGTAACCTTACCGCCGGAAGTGTGGTGCGCTGTGGTATTCGCCGCGTCAATGGAGTTGACCTCGAGGCTGTTGTGGTGGAAGAGTAGTGGGAAGATGAGAACAATTGATCAACATATGGAACAACTCAATGAGAGCCAAAAGGAGGCGGTCCTTGAAAATGAGCGCCCCCTTTTGGTGTTAGCGGGGGCCGGTTCGGGTAAAACTAGGGTAATTACAACCAAGATTGCCTACGCTATTGATGTCTTAAATGTGAGTCCTCATGAGATTTTAGCGGTCACATTTACGAATAGGGCTGCTAATGAGATGCGTGAAAGGGTGGCTAAGATGGTAAGCGCTGAAGCTGCCAACGATATTCAAATCAGAACTTTCCACTCCTTCGGGGCGTGGTTGTTGCGTCGCTATGGAGCAGCTATTAACTTAAGTAACACCTTTACTATCTACGACGATAGCGACTCCCTCGCCCTCTTAGCTTCGTGTTTGCCCAATTATAAGCGGAGTGAATTGGGTCCGATTGCCAAAGCAATTTCGCTGGCCAAAGATATGGCCCTCACCCCAGAGAGTGAAGAACTTTCACAAATCAGGCGCGACTACAACTTCCCCGACCACTTTAGACGCTACCAAGAGCGGCTGCGCCAAGTGGGGAATGTTGACTTTGCCGACCTAATAGTGCGCTCAATTGAGCTCCTCAATAAGGATCGCAAAACCTTGAGGCAACTCCATAACCGTTTCAAGATGATCTTAGTGGATGAGTACCAAGACTCAAATATTAGTCAGTTTAAACTCTTGAAAAAACTAGTTGGCCCCAACACCTTTATCTGTGTGGTGGGGGATGATGACCAAAGTATCTACCGCTTTAGGGGCGCTGAGGTGGAGAATATCCTCTCCTTTCCCAAGGTCTTCCCCAATACCCGAATTGTTAAGCTGGAGCGTAACTACCGTTCAACAGCCAATATTCTAGCTCTTGCCAGCCATGCGATTGCTATCAACCAGGGGCGCTACCCCAAAACCCTCTGGACCGAACGGGAGGCGGGGGCGAAGAGTAAGCTAATCTATGTCGACGATGCAAAAAGTGAGGCTGAGTGGGTGGCTCAAGAGTTGAGGAAGAGTGGAGACTACTCCTCCTCAGCCATCCTTTATCGGACCAATGCCCAGTCGAGCCTCTTTGAGACCCTCTTTACCCAAAAGGGGATCCCCTACAAGATTGTGGGGGCACTCCGCTTCTTCGATCGTGAAGAGATTAAAGATGCTTTAGCTCTCCTCTTTCTCCTTATTAATAAGCACGATGAGGTCAACTTCAATCGCATGATTAATAAACCAAGTCGCGGTATTGGAGCCACTTCCCAAGCCAAAATAGTGGAGTATGCCCACCAAAATAACCTCGATTATATTGAGGCTCTAGGCCAAGTTCCGCTAGCCGGTAAGGCGGCTCAGGGGGCTAAAGAGTTCTACACCCTCTATAAGGAGGCTGAAGAGTTGGTCGAAGGGGACAACATCACCCTTTTAAAATTTCTCATTGAAAGATCTGGGCTCTTTTTCCACTACCTAAAAGAGGACCAACGAAACCACACCGACCGTGTTGATAACCTCGCCAACTTGTCCTCTATGTTGGGAGAGTACCCCTTTGGGAAGGAGGGCTTAATCCTCTTTCTCGAGTCGCTCACCCTCGATCGCACTATGTTAGGCAAACGTGACCCGGCTGATGAGTTTGGGGTCACCCTTATAACAATGCACAACACTAAGGGGTTAGAGTTTGACCGAGTCTTTATCGTGGGGTTAGAGGAGGGGCTCTTCCCCTCTTCCATGAGTGAGAGTGAGAGTGAACTGGAGGAGGAGCGAAGGATCTTCTACGTTGCCATCACCCGGGCCCGCAATGAACTCTTCCTCTTGAGTAGCCGCCGGCGCGTCTTGTGGGGAAGGGCACTCTATTACCAGACCCCCTCGCGCTTTATAGAGGGGCTGCCAGAGGAGCTTGTAGAGGTTGAGGGGAAGTTCTTCAACAACAACAATCGCTACAGTGCCCTTGAAGAGCGGCGCCAACAAAGTAGCCCCTATAGAGGTGGGCTCTACAAAGGGGGAGCGAAAGTTTCTCTCACCCCCGTTAAGAGCTTTACTAAGGAGGAGCGCCAGGTGACCTATAAGCTGGGAGACCTGGTCTTCCACGACGATTTTGGGGAAGGCGAGGTGCAAAAAGTAAAGGAGATGCGTGACAAAGAGATGATAGAGGTCCGTTTTGCCTCGGGTAGAATGGTCACTTTTTTCACCAATACACCACTGTTAGAAAAGTTGGGGAGTGACTAGACAAGGTGCCTCCCATTGGGTACTATGGCACTGTTGCTTAATCGTTGATGGGTAACACTTCAGTGGGCCTAACCCCAAAACCCCTTTCCCTTGGGATTAGCCTGTTGGCCTACCTCACCGTCTCTTGACAGATAGTGGGGAAACGTGTAACTATACGTCGCTGATTGCAAAAGCGAAGAATTGTGTGATTTAAGGGTATATGAATGAAAACTATATTTGTGAAACCGGCATCAGTTGAGAAGAAATGGTTCATCATTGATGCTAAGGGGAAAAGATTGGGTCGCGTAGCTGTTGAAGCAGCGAAGATTGTGAGAGGCAAGAACAAACCTGAATTTGCCCCCCTCCACGATAACGGCGACTATGTGATTATAATCAATGCCAAAGAGGCCTCACTCAGTGGTAATAAGTACCAAGATAAAGTCTACTACCGCCACTCAAACTATCCTGGTGGATTAACTGAAGAGAACTATGCCAAAATGGTTGAGCGCAAACCAACTTTTCCAATGGAGCACGCTGTTAAGGGGATGCTTCCCAAGGGACCTTTGGGGTACAAACTCTTTACTAAAGTGAAGGTGTATGCTGGAGCAGACCACCCTCATGCCGCACAGAAGCCCATTGAGGTCGAAATCTAATTTAGGAGTTAAGACGTGGCTGCAAAAAAGAAAGATGAGAAGAATATAAATTTAGGACAAGGAACTGGACGTCGTAAGACAGCCGTTGCTCGTGTCTACCTACGCGAAGGGGATGGGAAGATTACCATCAATGGTCGCCCTGCAGAAGAGTACTTTGACGACCCCACCAACATCTTTATGTTGAAACAACCCCTCGATGTGACCGACAACACCAACAAGTTTGATCTAGTCATTAATGTTTATGGTGGTGGTAACACTGGACAGGCAGGTGCTTGTCGCCACGGTATTGCCCGCGCCTTGGTCGCTTATAATGAAGATAACAAGCCAGCCCTTCAGGCTAACGGCTTCATGACCCGCGACTCCAGAATGGTTGAGCGGAAGAAATTTGGTCAACCCGGCGCAAGGAAAAAATTCCAATTCTCCAAACGTTAAGGAGAGTGGTGCGTGGTTTGGGCCACAATCGAGAGAGGAGCTTCCGGGGAGGGTTACTTTGCCGTCCCCAAAGAGGGCTCCTCTTTTTTTATCTCCAAAGAGCAGTTCCTCCAGTTGCGTCTCTCTGTTAGGCAAGAGCTGAGTGAGGAGGAGTTTAACTCTCTTCACACTAAGATAACTAGTCTAAGGTGTCGCGACAAAGCCCTCGACTATCTAGCTCGCAGAGAACATGCGCGCCATGAGCTTGAAGTTAAGCTCTTAAATAAAGGGTTTTCTAAGGAATTAATTGGGCCTCAGTTAGACCAACTCGAAGGGGCTAACCTCCTAAGTGATTACCGCTTTGCCCAAAACTATATCGCCTCACGCCTCAGAAAGAGTCCAGAAGGGGCAAAGATGTTAATAATGCGCCTTCTTCAAAAAGGGGTCTCAAGAGAGATGGCTCAGACGGTTATCCAAAATAGCTACAACAGTGAAGAGGCCTTAGAACTAGCCCTAGAGAGGGCCATAAGAAGAGTTGGTAAAGAGCGCGAAGATCTACTTAAAGAGTTACAAAAGAGGGGCTTCTCCTACTACGAGATTACCACCTTTTTAGATGAAAAAGGGGAGGGCTACTAACCCTCCCCGCACTCTTAATATTAAAGATTAATCTTCTAAAACTTTAAATGCATTGCGACCAGCATAGACTGCGGTGTCACCGAGGTAGTCCTCAATGCGCATCAGCTGGTTGTACTTGGCCAAGCGGTCAGAGCGGCTCATTGAACCAGTCTTAATTTGTCCGGTCTGAAGGGCTACGACGAGGTCGGCAATGAAATCATCTTCGGTCTCACCTGAGCGGTGGGAGACTACAGCAGTGTAGCCAGCCTTGTGGGCCATCTCGATAGCTTCAAAGGTCTCGGTAAGGGTACCAATCTGGTTAACCTTAATTAGGATTGAGTTGGCGGTTTTGCTCTTAATCCCCATGGCAAGGCGTTTGGTGTTGGTAACAAAAAGGTCGTCACCCACGAGCTGGACTTTGTCGCCAATGGCGTCGGTGAGCATTTTCCACCCTTCCCAGTCATCCTCATCCATCCCATCTTCAATTGAGATAATTGGGTATTTCTCAGCCCAGCTGGTCCAAAGTTCAACCATTTGTTTGCTGGTGAGACTCTCACCGGTAGACCATCTAAGTTTGTAGGTTTTGCTCTCATTGTCGTAGAGCTCACTGGCAGCAGGGTCGAGGGCAATCATGAAGTCCCCATCTCTTCCAGCAGTGTAACCAGCGTTCTTAATCGCCTCCATGATAACCTCAAGGGCCTCTTCGTTGCTCTGAAGGTCGGGTGCAAAGCCCCCTTCATCACCAACAGAGGTGTTGTAGCCTCGCCCTTTGAGGACACCTTTAAGGTTGTGGAACACTTCCGAGGTCATCCTAATTGCCTCTCTGATTGAAGGGGCCCCAATCGGCATAACCATAAACTCTTGGAAGTCTACTTTGTTATCGCTGTGGGCTCCGCCGTTAATAATGTTAGCCATTGGTACAGGCAGGACGTTGGCATGGTAGGCGCCAAGGTATTTAAAGAGGGGGAGGCCGAGGAACTCAGCAGCTGCTCTGGCAGTTGCCATTGAGACCCCTAAGATAGCGTTAGCTCCCAACTTCCCTTTGTTTTCAGTTCCATCGAGCTCAAGCATAGCTTTGTCGATAGCTACTTGGTCTAAGGCGTCCATCCCTTCAAGCTCTGGGGCAATAATGGTGTTGACGTTGTCGACAGCCTTGAGAACCCCTTTACCCATGAAGCGACTCTTATCGCCATCACGTAGTTCAACAGCTTCGTAGATCCCGGTTGAGGCCCCTGAGGGAACAGCGGCGCGTCCCATCGATCCATCTTCTAAAATTACGTCAACCTCAACGGTGGGGTTACCACGTGAGTCGATAATTTCCCTAGCTTCAATAAATTCAATGATACTCATTAATCTCATCTCCTAATTAAAATCTCTTTAAAAAATATGGTTGTTTTCCTTTCAATTGTCAAGGAGACCCCCTCTTTCTCTTTGCAAATCTACAATTGGGTTGTACACTGCATTTAAGGGAGTTCTAAATGGACTACAAGCTTCCACCGTTGACAGATGAATTTATATCGCAGCTCATTTTTTGTATGGAAGACCAGGGGAATATCTACTACTTGGACTTGGAGCGGGGTGAGCTAGTTGAATCAAATAGTGACAAGAGCCACCGCTACCTAGAGCTCCCCCCTTGGAAGCCGGCTGATGGTTACCGAACAATGGAGAAGTTTGTCTCCAAGTTACGTAATCCTATTTATAGGGAGCGCCTTGGGGAGGTTCTACAAAGTGGCAAGGGGGTCTTTAGACAATTCAAAGATGTGTTGTCACAGCAACCGACCTTAGAGCGGCTCTGGTACTACTTTAAAGATCGTGAGATGAGAAAACAGATTTTAAGGTGGTACGAGATAAATGATGAGGCCTTTAGACTTGAGGCCCTGGGGGAGGAGGCCCCAGAGGAGCGACCAACCCACCTAATTCTAGAAGATTTTATCTTTACTACCAACTATGAATCACACAAAGAGGAGGTGGACCACCTCTATGAGATATCTAAAGAGGAGCTCATTTCAGAAGCTCCACACGCTTTAGATCTCTTAAGGGAAGATGGAAACGGAGTAATTATCGCCCTGACACTAAATGGTCAGGTAGCTGGTTTTATCCGCTACAAAGAGGAGGAAGAAGTTACAAAAATAACTTTCTATGCAATTGCAAAGGAGTATAGGGGATTAGGGCTATTTCATGCCCTATTTGATGCCCTAGTAGAGACTCTTCAAACTAGTGAGGTAATTGTCCCATTTATAGGCGATTCCTTGAAGGTTTTACAGATGTTTGAGGGGGTTACACACCAGGTGATATCAAAGTCAATTTCGCTCCCAATAGAGGAGTGGCAGGAGGGTTAAGTAGGCTAAATTCCTTATGAAAAGGGTAATATATTTAAATTTAAGGCACATTTGTTGACAAATTAGCCAATTTTAGACCCATTTTCATAATTGTATTAAAAACTTATAGAAATTATGTAACTATTTACCTATTTATTGATTTAACTTGACAGCTATATAGGCGGTTGTTATAATCCGCTATGTATAACGAGAAAAGGGAAGAAGCGGGTCTTTGTGCCTGCCCCGAATTATTTTGGAGGAAGTATGAAGAAATTTTCTGCAGTACTTTTAGTTTTAGCACTCGTGGGCGGTGCACTATTCGCTAGCTTCACGGGAAGTGCTGGAGTAACATTTGGTGTTAATCTAGATGATGAAACCTATGGGTTCGGTAACCCGACGCTACTAGAAGCTGACGTTACTTTTCAAGAGAGACTGGTTGACAAAGCCGGTGAAGGCGACATCTATGCTGAAATTCAAGCTGAGTTAGCTCTTAGTTTTGCTTTAGGTGATGAGGAAACCAGTCCGGTTGAAGGCGAAGATGATGGGTTTGTAGCAAACGTAGAAATTACCTCTGCCAAAATCATTGGCGATAACTGGTATGTAGGTATTTTAGGTGCACTTGGAGCTCCTAACTTTGCTAAGACTGCTATAGAACTTAACGCTGATACAGGTGCGTCTCTCCTTAACTTAAGCGCTGCTGGTATGACAGCTCCTGGAGTTGAGGTCGGTTTTGCCGGCTACTCCTTTGGCCTAGGTATTGATGGCAAATACAAAGAAGGTGAAGAGACATACAAGGTTCTAGTTGCAG
>DUOJ01000096.1 GCA_012838895.1 Spirochaetales bacterium | reverse complement strand
TCAATTTGCTCACTGCCAGGGTCGTCATCTTGTGGTAGTCGATAGCAATTGAGCTGAGAGAGATGCGATCGAGGACTGAGAATTCGAGGTTGTCGATCCCTATTAGGGCCAAGTCGGAGCCAACTTTTATCCCATTTTTCTCAGCACTCTGCATCACTCCGTAGGCGACATAGTCGTTGACACACAAAATAGCATCATAGGGACCTCGCCCCTGGCTAAGGAGGTTTGAAAATGTTCTGCTCCCCTCCTCAACCGATAATCCGGCGTAGTAGACATCGTTATCATCAAAGGCTATGCCAAATGAGTTTAGGCTAGATTTTAACCCCTCCAACTGTTGGGTAAATGCACTAAAAGTCGCCATCTCTTTGGAAGCATTAAAGAAAGCTACTCTCCGACACCCCAGTTCTGCAAAATGGTTACCCGCAATCTTGCCAGTTTTAACTCCATCGTTAACAACATAGGACCCTTTGTAAGAGTGGGGGATCGTGTCGATTACAACGTAGGGGATCTTAGCGTGGCGAATCAGGTCGAGGCTCACCTCCTCTTTTTCACTCAAGCTCAACATTAAACCCTCAACCTGCTTAGCTAGCATAGTTTTAGTAGCCTCAATTGTTTTAGCAGGGTCCCAATCGGTTTCGGCGTACAACACTTGAAACCCATATTGGCTCCCTATCTGGGCAGCTACTCTACTCATAATGTGGTAGATGTAGTTATTAATGTCATTAACAATGAAACCGATTGTCTTCGTTCGCCCCCCCCTAAGGTTTTGTGCAACCGAGTTGCGGACATAACGGAGGTCATCCGCAATCTTTAGGACTCGCTCCCTAGTTGCTTGACTAATTCTCGAATCGGGTTGAAAAGAGAGTGAGACTGTGGTTTCCGATACTCCAGCGATATTGGCGATGTCTTTAATTGTTACGTTCTTCATATTTCAACTCATAATAGCAAAGGTTGTACATAGAAGCAATAATGGATAATAAAGCTACAAAACAGCAGATAATATATGGATACAATAAATATAATCATCTTCAACCAGAATAATTAAGGGTCATAATGGATGGCGATTTGCTGCTAGATAAATTTCAGATTTTATATTTAGCAGGAGCGCTGGAAGTTGAAAGGTTAGTCTTTTATATCTTAATTGCGGTCAGTTTTAAATCAATAAAGAATTTAAGTTCATCTCATTTTAAGATGTGCTAGAGTAGCTCGCGCTAGAGTAGCTCCGGATAACTATTTTCTTGACAGTTGAGCTTTGACATGTTTTAATTAAGCTAAAGGTTTGACGATAAACCTGCTTTTGAAGTGGATGTTTGAGAGAAGCAATAAGTAGTTCAAACATAGATGGGAGTAGGGTGCCTGTATTTCCAAAAACACCATTCTAATAGTAAATTATTCTCCGCGAGGAGAGGCGATAAAAATTTTAAAGGAAGGTAAAGCAATGATTATCAAAAAAGAAGAGTACCATGTTAGATTGCAAAAGCTTCAGGAGAGGATGAGAAAAGATTCAGTCGACATGTTTATTATTTATGGTGATGAATTTAGAAGAGAAAATCTTCGCTATATGGCCAACTACTGGCCCATTTTTGAGAGAGGCATTCTTTTAGTATCTCTTAATAAAGATCCTATTCTCTTAGTTTCTCCTGAAAGTGAGCACATTGCCCGCTACGATTCGGTATGGCAAGATATTCGCTTAATTAGAGATGTTGGAATGGCATATGTTCCCGAAGAGGTCGATTTTACTAACGTTGAGTTTACTACTATGAGCGATGTTTATCATGAGGTGATGCAGGATAAGAAAGTACGGGTCTATGTAGCTGGGCTCGATGCAATGTGTAAAGATTTATACGACAGGATTGTAGCAGCTCTAGGCGATAAGGCTGAAATTATCAATGGAGATCCTGTTCTTTATGACATGCGAAGGGTAAAGAGCCCCAGCGAAGTGGAAGCTCTAAAGAAAGCGTGGGCAATTTGTGATATTGGTTACAAAGCTGTTTTAGATGCCGATATTGTTGGTTTAACAGAGATCCAAGCCGCTGCAATAGCTGAAAAAGCGGCTAGAGATGCTGGAGCTGAAGCGATTATTTTCTCCCTGTTTACGGCTGGTGAGAAGCGCACCAATATCGTTGTTGGTCGGGCCAGTGAAAATGTGATAAAACGGGGCGACATGATTATGTTTGCCTTTGCGGTCCAGTACCAAGGTTATATTGCAACTAACCAGTGGCCCTATGTCGCTGGACAAGAGCCCACCAAAGAGCAGATGAAGCTTCTTAGAAGTTTAGTTGAGGCTGAGGATATTGGGGT
>DUOJ01000095.1 GCA_012838895.1 Spirochaetales bacterium | reverse complement strand
TTGAGCCTTGGCTGGAGGAGGAGATAATTATGGCTAAGAAAGTTTACCCAGTTACTAAGTATAGATTTTATGTAGTGGCATTATCACTCGCCTTTCTTATTGCTGGCTTAATCTCCTTCTTCGCAATGGGGGGTTTTAACTTAAGCATCGACTTCCAGAGTGGTTTTTCTCAGCGGGTCCAAATTGCCCCAGCAGCCCTTAGCGTCACCTACGAAGGGGGTGATACCGTCACCCTCAACGTGAGTGGGGGGACAGTGACCCTCGTTCAGCGTGATGTGAATGGAGCCCACTACCATGAGTTCTCCTCAGCGACCTATACGACTACCGGTCAACTCGCCGAGGCGATTAACAGTAAAGTTAGCGGAGTTAATGCAGTTGCCCATGAGGCGAACCAACCCTCAGCGGGGCTAATTACCGGTTTCGGTCTTCCGGCAACTTTGGGGACCACCCCCTTTGTCCTTAACCGAGCTAACACCGACACCTCTAACTTTGTCTCAATCGATGAGATGCGTAAGGTGGTAGGCGATGGCGCCCAAATCCAGGTAGTGGGGGACGACTATAAGCAGCTTTACCAAATCAGGTTGACCAACGATGACGGCTTGAGTGAAGAGGTAATTTCTCAGAGATTGAGTGACACCTTGAAAGGGGCCTTTGGGGCATCTTCAATTGTTGTGTTGCAGTCCGACTTTGTTGGTCCTCGCTACTCATCTTCGCTTGTTTCAGGCTCAATCTTGATTGTAGTAATCTCGATTGTCCTTATCTTGGTCTATGTCTGGTTTAGGTTTAAACTGGCCTACGCATTAGCAGCCATTATTAACCTAGTTCACGACACCTTTATGTTGGTTGCATTTATTGTAGTGGCTCAACTAGAGGTCTCCAGTACCACGATTGCCGCTCTCTTAACGATTATTGGGTACTCTCTCAACAACGTAATCGTTATCTTCGATAGGATTCGTGAGAACCGCGGATTCCTCAAAGATATCTCATTAATGGAGTTGATTGACACCAGCGTTTCACAGTCGCTAACTAGAACTTTGTACTCCTCGCTGACAACCGCCTTGGCAATCTTGCCCTTGGCCATCTTAGCAAGTGGCGCAATCCAACTCTTTGCCATTGAGATGGTCTTTGGAATTGTGATTGGGGCTTACTCGAGTAACATGTTAGCCCCCTCCCTCCTCTTGTGGATTACCAAAGAGAAGGAGAAGAAGGCTCCACCCAAAGTGGCCAAAGTTATTGAAGAGGTGAAGGGTGTTGATGGCGAAACTGAAGGTGAGGCTGAAGTAGTAGAAGAGAAAGAGGCTGAAATTCCCGTTGTTGAGCGTAAACTCAAAGGGAAGCGTCAGCAGAAGAGATAGTCACTGATAGTAACTATTATGGGGCCGCCTCGTGGAGTGTCTACGTTGGCGGCTCACTTGTTTAGGGGGATAGATGGAGGTAGTGCGCTCCAAAGTAATGGGCTACTGCGCCGGAGTGGTGCGGGTTATTAAACTGGCTGAAGAGGCCCTCCGTTTAGCTGAAGAGGGGGGGGCCAACGCCTACTCAATTGGGTGGTTCATCCATAATCCCACCGTTGTTAAGCGCTTTGAAGAGAGGGGGATGCGCCACATAAACCACCCCTCTGAAGGGGAGGGGGGCGTGGCCCTCATTCGGGCCCATGGTATTGGAGATTCACTGCGGGAAGCCTTTTTACAGGGGGGCTACACTTTAGTTGATGGCACCTGTAAAACGGTCGCCTATTCGCAAGAATTGATTAGAGACTCCAATCCATCTGAGAATATAGTTATTATTGGGCAAAAGGATCACAGTGAAGTAATAGCCCTCTCTAATGTTTATAGGGATGGTAAGGTGATTGAAACAACCATCGTTGAAGATCCTTCTGAGGTTGACCAACTCAATGGATTTGAAGACCAATCCCTCTTAGTGGTGGTCCAGACAACCTTTTCCCAAAGTAGCTACGAAGCTATTTTGGAGAAACTCCAAAGGCGCTACACCAATCGCCTTAGAGTGGGCAACAGCCTCTGTCCCACCACCTACCGACGCCACAGTGCCCTCTTAGAGGTGTGCCAAGAGGTGGAGGCCGTTGTGGTGGTAGGGGGGAAGATGAGCGCCAATACAACAGCCTTGACCCAGCTTGTTGCAGAGTATGGCCTCCCAGTGTGGCACGTTGAGTCTTACAAAGAGATTCCTCTAGAGGTATACTCTTTCTCTAGAGTGGGGGTAACCGCCGGAGCCTCAACCCCCAGTGAAGATATTGAAGAGGTTGTTACCCACCTCGAGGAGGGAGTAGTAGGATGAGATTTTGTTCTTCTGATGAGAAGTTGGCGTTGATTCAACAAAAAAAAGCTTTTATATGTGATATGGATGGGGTCCTTTACCACGGCAATCGCCTCTTAGAGGGGGCCAAGGAGTTTATTGAGTGGCTCCAGAGGGAGAATAAAAGCTATCTCTTCTTAACCAATTCGAGTGAGCGCTCCCAAATAGAGTTAAAATTGAAGATGCGCCGCTTAGGGGTTGAAATAGAGAGTGACCATTTTTACACTTCAGCTTTGGCAACAGCCGGCTTTTTAGCCTCCCAAGTTCCCAACGGGACCGCCTATGTGATAGGGGAGGCTGGCCTAATTAATGCTCTCTACGATGTGGGCTATTCGATGAATGATATAAATCCCGACTACGTGGTGGTGGGAGAGTCGAAAACTTATAGCTATGAGACGGTGATTAAAGCAGTGCGCCTTGTGCGTAACGGTGCGCGCTTGATAGGGACCAATCCCGATACAACGGGTCCCACCGAAGACGGAATTGTACCAGCTACCGGTTCTCTCATCTTGCCTATCTCGAGGACGGCTAGAGTAGAGCCCTACTTTATCGGGAAGCCCAACCCAGTGATGATGCGCCAAGCCCTTAAAAGGCTCGAGTGTCGTCGCGAAGATACCGCAATAATAGGGGATAGAATGGACACCGATATTGTGAGTGGCATTGAGAGTGAAATCGATACTGTGTTGGTCCTCTCGGGGGTTTCAAATATGGAGAGTATGGCCAGTTTCTCCTACCGGCCTAAATTGGTCTTAGATTCAATAAAGACGATGGTTTCAAATCTTTAAGGAAGGTGATGCTATGATTTCTATACCGACTATTAAAAGGTTCCCCTCTTATCTGCGCCTACTAAGACAGTACAAAGAGGAGGGGAAGCATTGGGTGTCAGCTACCCACCTAGCAAAGGAGTTGGGATTAACCCCTATTCAGGTACGTAAAGATATGGCGGGAACCGGAGTTGAGGGGAAGCCTAAAGTGGGCTTTGAGATTGAGAGCCTAATTTCAGCCATCATCTGTAATCTTGGTTGGGACACCCCTACAAACGCCATCTTAGTTGGAGCGGGGCACCTAGGGGGAGCCTTAGCCCGTTACGATGGGTTTGCCACCTATGGGCTCCACATTGTCGCCCTCTTCGATGCAGACCCGGCTAAAAAGGGTCTTACTGTGGGTAACAAGGTGGTTAAGGCGATGGAGGAGATGGAGTCTTATATTAAAAAACACGCAATCTCAATTGCAGTTGTCGCAGTTCCAGCTGATGTTGCCCAAGAGGTGGTCGACCATCTAGTAGAGGTGGGGATAAAAGCAATCTGGAACTTTGCCCCCAAAGACCTCCGCTTACCGCCAGAAGTGGTGGTAGAGAGGACCGACTTAGCCACTAGCTTTGCTGTCCTTTCAGCCAAGTTTAGGCGCACTTTTGAGGGAGACATTGATTGTGTTGAGCGCTGACCTCCTGCTACAGCTTGATGGGTTAATTGGCTCTGAGAAGGTCCCTCTAAGGGAACTCTACTCTAGCCTTGCCAATGTGAGTGCCCTACTAGCTGCCAATATGGAGGAGATCAACTGGGTTGGCTTCTACCTTGTTCAAGACCCCACAACCCTTATTCTAGGCCCCTTCCAGGGTAAAGTAGCCTGCACTACAATCCCCTTTGGCAAGGGGGTATGTGGGACAGCTTGGAGGGAGAAAAGGGTATTAGTAGTCCCCAACGTTGAGGCTTTTGAGGGGCACATTGTGTGTGACTCAGCCAGCCAAAGTGAAGTAGTAATCCCCATTATTAAAGGGAGTGAAGTGGTAGGTGTTCTCGATATCGACAGCCCCAAATTAGATAGATTTACCCCCCAAGAGGTAGAGCTCTTAACAGCTGTTGCTGAGAGGTTAGCACTTCTTTTTTAGTATAGCCAGTGTTATCTTTGTGTCGGATTCGCCCACCACCATACATACATGAGGTGGCTAAATGTCCCTCTATGCTGATACAGAAAGCTATGCTTGAGAGTGGTGTAGTGTAGTTAGTGGCATTATGTTTTGTTGCCTAAGTTCTTCAATTATAAAATAAGGAATGTCTTCTAGTTTGATATGTTCGATATTCATTTGAAAATCGGCACGTTCATAGGAGCTTGCAAAATAGTTGTAATCTGCTTTAATTGCGTTTAAATAGCGCTTTCTTTTTAATTCAT
>DUOJ01000094.1 GCA_012838895.1 Spirochaetales bacterium | reverse complement strand
TTCCTAAGAGATCACCTGCTTTAACCAATCTTTTTGTTACACTGAGGTCTTCGGTGCTTGGTTTAAGAATCCCACTAGGGTGGTTGTGGGCGATTATTATAGCTGTTGCCCTCTCTCTAAGAGGGGTTGCAAAAACCTCTCTAGGGTGGACCAGGGTATGGTTAATCAGGCCAATTGAGACAACATTGATTGAGATTACCTCATGGGCTCCATTGAGGGAAACTGAGAGGAAACACTCCTGGGGACGCCCTGCATAGTGGCGAACAAGGGGATAGACATCACTAGGAAAGACAATCTGTTTCCTCTTAGAGGGTAGGCGTCTTCTCCCCAATTCGAGGGCTGCTATAATTAGAGTTGCTTTAGCCAACCCCATCCCATCAATTGAGGTTAGTTGTTCAATAGAAATCTCTGCGTCTCCACTAGTTTTATCAAGGAGAAATAAGAGTTGCTCAGCTACCTTATTAGCAGGGTTTCTCGATGTTCCTGACCCTATTAAGAGGGAGAGGAGCTCTAAATCAGAGAGGGCTAGGGGACCATGTTCTTGTAACCTCTCTCGAGGGCGCTCTGCTTGGGGGAGCTCTTTTATACTCACCCCACTACTAAAATAATCTTTGTACTGTTTCATACAAGATAGAGGTGCTCATCTCCAGTCCTGCTTTATTAAGGTCTCTATAAAGTTTAAGTTCCTTTAATTTATCCCCCGGTTGTAATAGAACGAAAAATCTTATACAAGTGTATGAAAGGGTGAAAGTGTGGCAGAAAAATTATATTTACTGACAGGTGCTAGTGGTTTTCTGGGTGGAAATATATTAAGTCAATTAATTGAAAGAGGGGAGAAGGTTAGGGTATTGTTGTCACCTAATAACCCCGCGATTTCTAGAATGCCTTTAGGGACCGAGATAGTTTTTGGTAATCTATTGGACAAAAATTCTTTAGAGAGCTTCTTTACAGTCACTAACGATAAAAAGGTAGTAGTAATTCACTCAGCTGGGATTGTAACAATCAATATCAGAGCTAATAAAAATGTCTACCAAGTTAATGTGGAAGGGACTAAAAACATCATTGAGAAGTGCATCGAGCATAAAGTTGAGAAGCTTATTTATATAAGTTCAACTAGCGCTATACCAGAACTACCACATGGGGAAGCGATTAAAGAGGTGCAGGACCATGATCCAGATTTAGTTATTGGATATTATTCAAAGACTAAAGCCATTGCTACAAATTTAGTTTTAGAAGCTGTCTCTAAATCTAATCTAGATGCGTCTGTTGTCTACCCCAGTGGAATATTTGGCCCTAATGATTATCGATTTGGCCTTATCACCAAAAGCGTGAAAATGGTGGCAGAGAATAAATTACCCCTCTCTATTGGTGGATGTTTTAACTCTGTAGACGTTAGAGATCTAGCCAATGGAATAATAGCTTGTAGTGAAAAGGGGAGAAAAGGTGAGACCTACATAATGGCTAGTGAAACTTATACATTTAACCAGTTAATAGCTATTGTTTATAAAGAGATGGGCATTGAGAAACGGTTACTTACCGTTCCTCTTTGGCTAGTCCGTCCTTTTGCAAATTTAGGGCTGGTTTACAGTAAAATAACTAGGAAACCGGCTTGGCTTAACAGTATTACAGTTTATAACATAGGCCGTAATAATGAATTTTCATCAGAGAAAGCTATTAAGGAGTTGGATTTTAAAAGCCGCCCCTTCAATGAGACAATTGTAGATACAATTGCTTGGTTAAAAGAGATAGGGGAGTTAAAGAAGTAGAAGGATGAATGCGGCGAGATTCGAACCCGCGACCTCTGCCTCCGGAGGGCAGCGCTCTATCCACTGAGCTACGCATCCTTAAAAACAGTTTGATATTATATCACTTCATCTTAAAGGTAAACGCTTTAGCCTAAAGAGGGATAAAATTTACAACTAAAAAAGGCACCAAATAAGAATTTAAGATAAATGATTGCCCTGTAACAATAAAAGCCCCTACTTTAACAATTTTGTGTCATAAGTTTAGTGCCAGTATATTTAATAACTAATTTATGTGTAAAGAGATAGAAAAATTACAAATTTTGCGCACTAATTTTATTAAACTTCTCTTGACATCACTTGACCAATTCATTACATTGAAGCTATTGGAGAATTTAGTAGGAAGGGTGATTAATGAAAAAGAGATTTCTTCTCGGGGTCATAGTTGGCATTTTGTTGGTTCCCTCACTCTTTAGTCAAAGGATTCTGTTTAGTGACATTATTCCCCTTAGAGGTCATATAGATATAGAGGAGAAGTTTGAACTTGAGCTACACCAACAAGAGAACTTCAAGTTCTCATTGGAGTTAGCGGGGACAACCCACGATATTGCATCGTATTCGTTCGTCTCCAACAGCCCCTTAGTTGTCTACCAGCTTAAACTCTCTCCAGGAGTTGTCACAGCATTAGGGGAGGGGATTTTTGCCTTTAGCAATACTAAATCTAATGCTACCAATAAACCTAATTCTCCCATCCCTTTTAAGCTCAGTGTATCTACCGATACAGCGGAGCAAGCATTTACTAACGACGATTTTAAGACGGTCCAAAAATCGATTGGCAATCGCATCGGATCACAACTGATAGAAAATGGGATAATCTCAGTCACTTTCCCGAGTGAGAAAGAGGGCTTTGACCTCCAAGAGTTTAGTTCCGGAGCCTATGAAGCGTCGATTGCTGTTGAAGTTTCAGCCGATTAGTCCCCTTCATTAAAATAATTTTCCTATCGTTCACACGCTAATCCAATCTTAGCAATTAGCAATAGTGTAATTCTCTCCTCTGTGGTATAGTCCACTACTAGGAGGAAGAGTATGAAACCAACTTTAGTAGTGATGGCAGCGGGATTTGGAAGTCGCTATGGCGGAGTTAAACAGATTGACGGAATCGGGTTACACGATGAGGCCCTCCTCGACTACTCAACTTACGATGCTCTACGCAACGGCTTTGGCAAGATTGTCTATGTGATTCGACGTGATATCGAGAAAGACTTTAGAGAGCGAGTCTTTGACCGCATAGCTGCCAACTGTGATGCCACTTACACCTTCCAGGAGTTAGACTCCCTTTTAACAAGTGACCAAATAGCAGCCTCCAAAGAGAGGAAGAAGCCATGGGGGACGGTCCAAGCCCTCCTGTGTGCTAAAGAAGAGATTGACCGCCCCTTTAGTATCATCAACAGCGACGACTATTATGGCCAAGAGCCCTTTGAAATAATGAATCGCCATTTACGGGCCCTAGATAACAACTCAGTTGAGCACGCCAATGTTGGCTTTATCCTCCGTAACACAACAAGTCGCAACGGCTCGGTCTCGCGGGCTATCTGTCAAGTCAAAGATGGTTATCTCCTCTCGATGAAAGAGAACAAAAACATCTACCACAAAGGGGATTCAATCTATACTCAAGTTGGCGATGAGGAGATTTTACTAAGTGGAAACGAGTATGTCTCGATGAACTTCTTCGGTTTCTCAGTTACAGCGCTCCCATTCTACGAAGAGTACTTCCAAAGTTTCCTCAAAGAGTCGATTAGCTCCCTCAAAGCTGAATCGTACCTCCCCGAGGGGGCCAGCGAAATTGTGCAACAAGGCTTAGGGAAGGTGCGCTTCTATACTACCAATGAGCAGTGGTTTGGGATGACCTACAAAGAGGACCGTGAGCTGGTTAAAACTAAGATTAAAGAGAAAATTGATGCAGGTGTCTACCCCGAAAAGTTGTGGCGCTACTAACGTTTCCGCTTAATCTCTAGGTGGTCGACTGCTTCTCGACTGATGGGGGTGAACCCCTCTCCTAAGACTTTATAGGCCTCTTCAACCACCATGAAGGCGTTGGGGTCGAGGGTGTTGACTAGTGCTGTGAGACGTGAAATTTTATGGTTCGAGACAATTGTCATCAACATCTCTCGCTTCTCACCGGTGTAGATACCGGTACCGGTGAAAACTGTCCCCCCATGATTTAGCTCATCAATTATGGGTTGCTTGATTTTATCAATCTCACTCGAGAAGATGTAGACTGTTTTGGCATACTTGGTCCCTGCCACCATAATCACATAGTTAATCATCTGGGTCGAGACGTAGACTGAGATTATGGCAAACATAGCCCGCACAATCCCAAAGACAAAAGCTGAGGTGATAATTATGGTGGCATCGACCAAAAGGATACTGGTTCCCAAAGTTAAAGGAGTGAAGCGGTGGATAATTTGCCCTATGATATCGGTACCGCCGGTGTTGGCACCAGCTTTCATAACCAATCCAATCCCTGTCCCAATAAAGAACCCCCCGAAGAGGGCCGAGAGGAGGATGTCGACCGAATCGTTATAGGGGATAATTCCATCATATCCAAAGATCAATCCTGTGAGACTCACAAAGAGGCTGAGGAGGACCATCCCCATAAGAGACTTTAGCCCGTAGCTGGGGCCAAAGATTCTCATTCCGATTATAAAGAGGGGGACGTTCATCACCAACATTGAGAGGCCGGGCTCAAATCCAAAGGTGTGATAAAGGATTGTGGCTATACCGTTAACCCCACCGCCGGCAATCATAGCAGGCATATTGAAAGCTGCAATTCCAAACCCGGCTAGGGCCGATCCTATGATTATTAGGAGGTACTCTTTTACATGGCGAAAAGTTGGTCTAATCAATGTATTACTCTCCAAAAGGTAGTCTCATCCTCGATTATAGCTTAGTTGTGGCGAAATAAATAGCAACCTAGCTAAAGATCAATCTTTAAGGGGACTTTAATTTCAACCTTTTTAAGCTCCTCTATGAGGCTCTCTGCCTCTTGCGAAACCACCAGTGTCTTGTACATCGCCTCTTTAAGAAACCCGGTGGCTACACTCTCCTCTAGAAAGCTGAGCAGCTTGTTGTAGTAGCCCCCGCTGTTGAGAATCCCTATCGGTTTGTGGTGGTACCCCAATTGAAGCCAAGTGAACACCTCAAGGAACTCTTCCAAGGTGCCAATCCCCCCTGGAAGAACTATGAAGGCGTCAGCGCGCTCATACATCTCAGCCTTCCTCTCGTGCATATTAGGGACCACTATCAACTCATCTTCGTCACTCTCGACCTCTTTTACCAGGTGGTAGAGGAGTTCGGGGATTACCCCGGTAACCTTAACTCCATAGCTCTTAAGGTCTTTGGCTAGAACTCCCATCAACCCCAATCCGCCCCCTCCATAGATGAGATTAATTGACCTCTCTCCCATGGCTCGAGCTAGCTCTTTAGCTCCAGTTTGGTAAATAGGGTGGGCCCCATTGGATGAGCCACAAAAAACACACAGGTTTTTGATGATTCTCTTCATTGCACGAGCATACACAACACCCCCCTCTTTTGACAAGCTGTCGCTAGTTAAGAACCAATTTTTAGTCTATATTAACTTCAAGGAGTTAGTGATGATTAGTGCAATCTTATTCGACATGGATGGGGTCTTAATCGACTCGGAAGAGTATATCGCAGCAGCAGCCATCGCCTATTTCAAATCTCTGGGAGTAGAGACCAAAGAGGAAGATTATATCCCCTTTGTGGGAGCAGGGGAGAACCGTTATATCGGTGGGGTGGCTGAGAAATATGGGGTAGAGATAGAGATTGAACAAGCCAAACTCGACACCTATGCTATCTACGGAGAGTTGATTATGGGGCAAGAGGGGGCTTTGGAGGGGGTTGTCAGGTTTATCAACAACGCCCACAAAGCAGGCATTGATATGGCGATTGCTACCAGTGCCGATAAACGCAAAATGGAGATTAACCTCGAAGCAATGGACCTCGACCCAGCTTGGTTTAAGGTGTTAATCAATGGTAAAGATATTGAGCGTAAAAAACCTTTCCCCGATATCTATCTAAAAGCAGCTAACGACTTAGGGAAAAAACAGGCAGAGTGTCTCGTCTTTGAAGATGCTACCAATGGGGTAGAGGCTGCCAAAGCTGCCGGCTCCCTTTGTGGAGGAATCACCACCAGTTTTAGCCGGGAAGAGTTGTTGAAGTATGGGAGTGACTTCATTATTGAGGGGCTCAAAGAGTTTCCTGACTTTGCGACTATAGAGGAGTTTAACCACCTAGTTAACCTCTTTATAGCCCGTGAAGAGGCGCGTAAAACAAGGATTAAGGCCTACACCCCCTTCTCGCACTTCCAAGTGGGGGCAGCGCTAATTTCAGCCGAAGGGAATATCTATAGTGGTTGTAACGTAGAAAACAGTAGCTATGGAGCTACAATTTGTGCTGAGCGAGGTGCTGTGATGGCTGGGGTAGCCCATGAGGGGGAGAAGTTTAGAATAGAGTCAGTCGTGGTCGTGAGCGATGCTCCCAATCCTGCCCCCCCTTGCGCTATATGCCTCCAAGTCTTAGCCGAGTTTATCAGTGAGGAGGGGAGGGTTTACCTCTACAACCTCGACGGTAAAGCGGTCTCCTACAAATTTAAAGAGATGTTACCGCACCCCTTTAAATTTGAGATTCAAGAGCCATAATTTTGTCGACCCGTTTGGCGTGACGTCCCCCCTCAAAGTCGTGGTCGATAAAGGCATCTAACATCTCTTCCACAGGGTCGCAATATTCGATACGCCCCCCAAAGGCGATGAAGTTGGCGTTGTTGTGACACTTAGCCATCTCAGCGGCAAAGGTGTTTTGGGGAAGGGCACAGATAATCCCATTTATCTTATTGGCAGAGATTGAGATTCCAATACCGGTCCCACAAGCCAATACACCAAACTCATACCCCCCACCGAGGAATTTTTTACAAGCTTCAGCGGCTTTATCGGGGTAGTCGACAGAGTCGTTGGTATAGACCCCTAAGTGGTCAACTTCGAACCCTCTTGCTTTCAAATGTTCTACAACCTTATTAGCAACCTCTACCGCTCCATGGTCGTTAGCAACTACTACGCGTCTCATTTTGAGCCTCCTTCCACTATTGTCTAGATAAAGAGGGGGGTGGTCAACCCATTTTAGGTTGCGACAATTAAAAACATTGGCTACGATTGGAGGGAGGAGAGAATCTATGGAGACTATCTATGTAACTGGCCACCGTAATCCAGATTTAGATTCAGTTTGTTCAGCTTGGTGTTATGCGCGTCTCAAGAACAAAATTGACAAACGTTTCAAATATGAACCAATTAGGATTGGGCACCTAAATGAGACTACCAAGTACCAATTTAGGAAAACTAGGGTCACTCCCCCCAGATTTGTCAAAGATGTAAGGGCAAGGGTGAGAGATGTTGTAATTGACCAGTTCCCCTCCCTACACCCCGAGGACCCCATCTATAGCCTCGTCAACCTCATGCGGGAGAAGCACGCCTCAGTGGTTCCCCTTCTCGATGGTGAGAACTACTTTGGTCTTTTAAGTCTCGACGAGATTACCTCATTCTTCCTCAAAGAGAACGCTGGCGAGCGCCCCCACTACCGTTTTGAACCTGAGAACTTTAGTAAGGTTATCAGAGGGGAGTTTATTAAGAAGAGTAAGATGAAGCCTTTTGAAGCCTACATAATGACCGGGGCAATGGAGTTTGATATCTACTGCCGTCGTATAAATTCCCTCCTCCCCGATTTACCTGTATTGGTAGTAGGAAAACGGATTGAGCATATCCAATATGCAATTGATAAGCAATTCCCGGCAATCATCCTTACTGGAATTGAACCCAATGAGAAGATCGATATTAACCTCTCCAACTATAAAGGGATAATCTACAAATCGTATGAAGATACGGCTGAGACCATCCGACTCCTTAGGATGAGCCTCCCTTTGAGGAGGTTAGTTGCAAAAGATCCTCCTCGGGTTATGGTTGATGACCTCTTTGATGATGCCAAACGGCTCTTAATGAACTCCGATTACCGGGGACTACCAGTCTTTGAAGGTGAAAAGTTTGTGGGGTTTGTCACTCGGCGCTGTTTCTTAGAGAAGCCTCGTAAAAAGGTTATAATGGTTGATCACAACGAACTCTCTCAAAGTATTGAGGGGCTAGAGGAGGCCGATATTCTTGAAATTATCGACCACCACCGTCTCGATGCTGAAAGGACGCGCCAACCCATCTTCATTGCATCGGAGCCAGTGGGGAGTACCTGTACTATTGTTTATCACCAATATTTGAGGTGGAGTGTTAGAGTTGACCGCCTAACAGCTAGGATGTTGTTGGCTGGAATTATTAGCGATACGGTAATCCTAAAGAGCCCCACTACTACACCACAAGACCTTAGGGCGGTGACTAAGCTGGCTAAAATTGCCCAAATTGATAACGTCTACGAATTTGGTGAAGAGCTCTTTAGTGTCGCCTCACTCTTGAATAAGGCCGACCCCAAACAAGTTATCGAGGGGGACTTCAAAACTTATCAAACAGGCGAGGTGAGGTTTGGGATTGGACAAGTTGAGGTGACCACCCTCACTAAAGTTGATGAGGTTAAAGAGAAATATATTCTCCAGCTTGAGGCAACTAAACAAAAATATGGACTTGACTGGGCGATGTTACTTGTCACCGATGTGATTGCAGAGAGTAGTATCCTCCTCTCAACAAACTACCCCCAAAAAGAGAGGGCTCTAATCTATCCCCTAGATTCGCCTGGGAAGTATAGGCTCAAAGGGGTCCTCTCTCGCAAAAAGCAGCTCCTGCCTGAGGTCCTTAGTGTCTTGGAAGAGGGGGGTTAACTGAGGGGATTGATTGAGATAATTGAGGGGATTGCCTTTATAGAGCGGACAACTTTTTTAAAGTCATCTTCGTTATCAACTTCCATTGTGAAGCTCCCCACTAGGCGGTCTTGCTCATCGTCTTCGACGCGCCCCTCGATGAGGTGCCCCTTATATTTTCGTATTGCCCCCTCAATCTCTGCAAAGAGATTTTGAGTCATTTTACTCACAACACGGAAGCGACGTGTTAAGAGTTTGTTCCCATTCTCCCACTCAACTTCGATACTTCGCTCCTCAATTTCAGCCATATTTTTAAGGTTGCGACAGTTCTTGCGGTGGACAATTATTCCCCGCCCCCTAGAGACATATCCAATAATCTCGTCGCCCCGTCGTGGACTACAACACTTGGCGAGGGAGATCATCATATTCTTCTCATCGCCCACTTTGAAGGTTAGACGACTAGGGTCGAAGATTGAGCGGACAATCTCCTTCTCTTCGGTTGGTTGTGGCTCTTCAGTTGGGGGAAGTTCCACCCTTTTTTTGGCAATGATGTTCTTGTCAACGATGATACTATCGTCATTTTTATTGAGCCAAGAGCGAATCTTACGGCGGGCGTTTGTGGTCTGGGCGAGACGAAGCCAGTTTAGGGTAGGGCGGGCGTTGGGACTCGTTAAAATCTCAATTACCTGGGTGTTTTTAAGGGGCTGACTTAACGGAATAATGGAACCATCGGCTTTAGCCCCCGTTGTGCGGTTGCCAATCTCAGTGTGGATATGGTAGGCAAAATCGAGGGCAGTTGCATTGGCTGGTAATTCAACAATATGACCCTGAGGGGTGAAGACATAGATTGTATCTTTTAAGAGCTCCCCCTTTATATCATCTAGGAAGGTCTCCGATTCCTCAATTTCACTACTCCAGCTCTTAAGTTTGTGGAGAATACGGGAGAATTGCTCTTTATCACGCTGAACCCATGAACGGTCAGCCCCTCCCCCCTTTTCAGCTTTGTAGGTCCAGTGGGCTGCTACCCCATATTCGGCTGTAGCGTGCATCTCGCGGGTCCTAATTTGAATCTCCAACAACTTTCCATCCAAGGCCATCACAGTGGTGTGGAGGCTCTGGTAGTTGTTAGCTTTGGGCATCGCAATATAGTCTTTAAACCGCCCCTCAATGGGGGGCCACAGTTTGTGGACAAGCCCTAAGAGGGAGTAGCACTCGTTGACCGAGTCACAAATAATTCTCACCCCTAAGATGTCGCCAATTTCTTCAATCTCTTTGCGTCGCTTCTTCATCTTCATGTAGACGCCGTAGGTGTGTTTAGTGCGTGATTGGACCTCAACATTGGCTAAGCCGTGCTCACCACAAGCCCTATAGAGAATCTTCTCTATCCGGTTGAGGTAGGCGGTCCTCTCACTCTTCTTAGAGAGGAGATACCCCTCAATGTATTGGAAGGCGTCAGGTTTAAGGATTTTTAGTGATTGGTCTTCCAGTTCCCCCTTTAGCCAGCTCATCCCTAGGCGGTCGGCTAATGGAGCGTAGATGTCGAGACACTCGTTGGCAATCTCACGGGCCCTTTCGGGAGCTAGGTGCTGCAGAGTGCGCATATTGTGAAGTTTGTCAGCCAGTTTGATGATTATGACACGAATGTCTTCACTCATGGCAAAAAACATCTTACGGATAGTCTCTGCCTCCCTCTGACTCTTATTTTTTACCTTTAACCCACTAATTTTAGTCTCCCCTTCAACTAGGTCGGCCACAGTCTTGCCAAACTTATCGACTAGGTCATCAAAGGTGGTGGGGGTATCTTCTAAGGTATCGTGGAGGACTCCTGCCAAGACGGTCTCAACATCCATGTTGATTCCCATCAAAATCTCTCCAACAGCAAAGGGGTGAATTATATAGGGCTCGCCACTCTGGCGTTTTTGGTTACCGTGGGCTTGGGCGGCAAATTCAGCAGCTGCTCTTATTTGCTCTTGTTCCTTCTTGTTGTAGTTGTAAGACTTCTGGACAAATCGGTTAACTAAATCTTCATACACGATAGGTCCCTCCCACTACCCGCCTCAAAGGGGCGAGGTCGCTGTAGCTCTCAAGAGCGCTAAACCCTCTCTCCTCAAGGAGATTCAAAACCACTTCGTGTTGCCTCCAATCACACTCTATTAAGAGGGAGCCCCCATCTTCTAAATAGAGAGGAACCTTTCTAACAATTTCTCTTATAAGGGCGAGCCCATCTTCCTCCCCCCCTAAGAGGGCTAAAGAGGGCTCCCTTTTAACCTCATTACTACACCCATTATACCATGTGGCGGTGAGGTAGGGTGGGTTGGTGACGATGAGGGAGAACTTCTCTCCCTGCAGGGGCTCAAAGAGGTGCCCCTCAATTAGACGAGCACTGCCACCCAAGAGTCTGTCATTATTCTCTTTCGCTACTAAGAGGGCCTCCGCTGAGATATCTGATAAAGTAATTGCTTCCAGTGATCTCTCTTTAGCTAGGGTTATTCCGATACACCCTGAGCCACAACAGAGGTCTAAAACCTTGGCCGAGGAGTCAATCTTCTCTAAAGCTGCTTCAACTAGGGCTTCGCTATCACTGCGAGGTATGAGGACAGCGGGAGAGACCTTAAAGCTTCTCCCATAAAACTCCCTCTCCCCCAAGAGATAGGCGACTGGTTCTCCACCACAGCGTTGTTCTATTAGAGCGGTGTAGCTCGCATAGGTCGCAAGAGGAATTGTCCTCTGGGAACGACTGTAGAGCTCTTCTCGCCTTAATCCGGTAGATTTACATAGGAGCAAAGAGGCATCAAGGAGGGGAGTGGCAGAGAGTTTGTGTTGAGTTATTGCCTGTGTCCCTTGGCTAAGCGCCTCTTGCACTGTTATCATTGCAACTCCTTGAGAGCCTCTTCTCCGGCAGCAATCTTTAGAGCTTCTACGATTTCATCCAATTCTCCAGCTAAAATTAACTCTAGTTTATACAACGTAAGGTTGATTCTGTGGTCTGTCAAACGGTTTTGAGGGAAGTTGTAGGTTCTGATACGCTCAGAGCGGTCACCTGTACCAACTTGATTCTTGCGGTTATCAGCCCTTTCTAGGGCTTTCTTCTCCTCTTCCAAGTCGTAGAGACGGGAACGGAGCACTCGCATCGCTTTAGCCCTGTTCTTAATTTGACTCTTCTCATCTTGACAAATCACCACCAATCCGGTGGGGAGGTGGGTTATCCGTACGGCACTATCGGTAGTATTGACGTGTTGTCCTCCCGGGCCACTACTCCGCATAACATCGATTTTCAAGTCGTCAGTTTTAATCTCAATATCGGTCTCTTCAGCCTCAGGAAGGACGGCGACGGTGACAGCAGAGGTGTGGATTCTCCCCCCCCTTTCGGTCTCGGGAACCCGCTGTACCCGGTGGACACCACTTTCCCACCGCATGTTGCCATAAACCCCTTTACCTGAGATTGAGAAAATAAGCTCTTTGAAACCACCAATTCCGGTCTCATTCATACTCATTATCTCAATTTTCCACCGGTTCTTCTCCGCAAAGTAGCTATACATTCTAAAGAGGTCGGCAGCAAAGAGGGCTGCCTCTTCCCCGCCAGTTCCGGCCCTGATTTCCATTATAATATTTTTCCCCTCCATTGGGTCGGGGGGGATTAAAAACATCTTACTTTTCTGTTCAGTCTCGGCAATATTGTCCTCGAGGGTGGCAATCTCCTCCTTAGCCATCGCTATGAGTTCATCGTCATCCTCTTCACTTAGCATCGCCTTGGCGGCTTCAAGCTCCCCATTTAAGGCACGCAACGTATTGAGTGCCTCAATTATGGGTTCAAGATGGCTCCGCTCTTGCATCAGTCTGCGGTAGTTGCCCATATCCCCCATAATTTTGGGGTCGGCTAATTTTTCTTCTAGTTCAGCAAATTGGGGCTCAAATCTTTGAAGAATCTCTATCATTGTCACTTACTCCTATGCTCTTCCGTGGGAAGTAAGTATACCGATTTGTCACCTTAGATGTCCAGCGTAGAGAGCTCTTCCTTATTTTTCGCCACCTTCTCCGGTGTTAGGGTATTCATAAAATAGAATACTATCGCCCCAGCTAAGAAGAAGAGGGCGGGGATAGTTGCCATATGGAGACTGATACCCATCTGTGAACTCTTCGAGGTGGGATCGCTGGAGAAGTTGGTTAAGCGGTGAATTACCCAGAATACAATAGCTTGGCTAGCGTAGGAGAATCGCATGAAAAAGGCCCTAATTCCCATCAATATACCATCATCGCGGCGCTTGTCTTTTATAACAATCGCATCGACGATATCGGCCATTGCGGGGGTCATGAAGGTCCAAAACCCTCCAAAACCAAAGCCCCAGAGAGCCATAAAGATGGTGAAGAAGAGCTTAGTTCTTCCAAAGGTCATTGGGAAGGCGAAGAGGGCCATCACTAAGCTGGTAATCAGGAGCATCCGTTGGTTATTCTTCAGTTTTTTAGAGAGGAACGACCAGAGGGGAATTGAGAGGAGGGTCCCAATCAACATCCCCGCAAAGATTGTTGTTGTCCCACTACTAGGGACATTTAAGATGTAGTTACCAACATAGTGGATTGAACTTGTCATACACATCGTCCCCGACTGGTAGAGGAAGAGGAGGAGGATAAAAGCAATTAGATCGCGGTGGGAGAGGGCCCTTTTCATCGAAGGGAAGAAGCCATGCTCTTTCTTAGCTTCTACTTTATTGAGCTGTTGTTGTTTCTTAAAGCGCTCTATCATCCCTTTGGTCTCAAAGATTCCGGGGATTATTAAGAGGGTTCCGACAACAGCAATTGCCGCAATGACCCAGCCACTGACCAGGTAGCTACCGACATCACCATAGGAGAAGAAGAGGGGAGGGACCACAAACCCAGCGGCCACACCCAAGACCCCTACAGCGGTACTGATAGCAGCCGCCTTGGTTCTAACAGCTTGGCTCCTAAATTTATCAGGATAGACCGATTGGTAGTTAACTTCCCAGAGGGAATAAGCCGCATCGTAGAGACAAATTGAGATCACCATCCAGATAAAGACAGGGATAGGGTTACTCTTAACTTGAGCTTGCCAAGAGGCGGGGACAGCAAAGATCAGGACAAAGGAGACGGCACTTAAAAGTAGGCCAATTATAATCCAAGGGAAACGCCTCCCCAGTTTATGGGAGAGGGGAGCCCTGCGGTTGGTTATAAACCCAATAATTGGGTCGTTAACAGCATTCCAGAGGGAGTAGATAATAGTTGCAATGGCTGCATATCCGGCAGCTAATCCAATTTCTGTTTCATAAAACTTAAAAACGATTGCCCCAAAGGCCCCCGTCAGAAACTCAGCTAGAAACTTTCCTACTCCGTAGGAGGCCATTACGCCACTGCCTATCTCTCCATTTTTCCTCTTCATATGCCCCTCCATAGAGCTCATCAAAGCATGAAAATGGGGTTAAAGCAATAGCTATTATTTACAAATAAAGAGAGAGTGTAGATTTAACTTACCTAAGATGTAGGGTAATCGACTCCAAGCCGTTTACAAAGAGCTCGCCCCCACTCTTCCAATTCAATTAAAATCGCCTTATCTTCGGGTAAAGTCGATTTATAGGCGAGCTTCTCCCTAATTTTACGGGCGAAAAACTGGAGAGAAGTGACATTGACCGCTGGAGGCTGGGTAATACGCTCTGCACAAAATGCTTTATAGCGCTCTTTTTCCACTTTACTCAACTCTTCGGGCCAATTGCGACAGAGGTAGCGCCACAACATTTCAGCGCCTCTTTCATCGTCAAAGTCAAATTTTTGACCCCATAACTTAGAGGCTGGAGTTTCCCTAATCGCCTTAAAGCGCTTGGCATCGGCATCGGAGAAGAAGGGGCCACTATAGAGAGAGTGGTCAATATCATCAACACCTACAAAAACCTCTCTATCGAGAGCTTTGCGTAAGTTGAGGGGTAATGTCTTCTCTCCCCTTATCCGGTTGTAGTTCTCCATAGCTTGTTTTAAATCGAGATTGAGTCGCTTTTCTACCTCGCTGTTAACCACCGAGAGGGGGGAGAGGAAGGGTGAGCGATTAATTGCCACTCGGTGCAACCCCTTAATTGAGAGGAGTTGGCTACTACTGTCGATAATCTGGGGGAGGTTAGAGAGGAGGTTGGCCCCCTCTATTAAGAGTTCAGCGCCCCTTATAAGGGCCGACTCCACCTCTTCCCCCCTCTCAAGGGCCCCTTTTAGTTGGGCTGATGTTTTTCTAAAAGCCCCCTCTAATTTCTCCAGTTGTTCAATCTCCTTGAAAGCTCTCGATGCGTTAATGAGGTGGGAGGGATCTTCTCGCAGATCAAAGACTAAAATACTGTTGGGGTTAGAACTCCCTGCAGTGAGGGGGACAACTATCGATGAACACCCCTCTGGTCGCGTAAATTGGGCAGCGGTTAAGAGGAGAGGGCTCCCCATGGGGGAGAGGAGATTCTTAACACTCTGCTTATTGCGTAGGGTTAAATAGTATTTAAAGAGGTTGGGTTGGTGAAGCTTTACTAAACGAGCCATCTCTATGGTGGCCCTCACATCGCTCAAAGCATCGTGGGCATGGAGGTGGGAGATTGAGTTTGCTTCAGTCAAATCGGTCAACTTAAAAGAGGGGAGCCCATTCTCCTTAATAGGCCACACTATCCCGGTGGGGCGTAAATCGTGGGCTGCTCGCATTAAGTCGAGGATGTCCCAGCGGCTGTTCCCCTTCTCATACTCCCGCTTGTAGGGGTCGATAAAGTTGCGAAAGAGGCCATTTCGGATAAATTCATCATCAAAGCGTAACGAATTATACCCCACGGCACAGGTGTTTGGCTCACTGAAGAGGTCATTTATTTGACCCATGAAATCGCTCTCAGTTATCCCTTTTTCAGCCGTCTTGTTGGGGGTGATATGGGTAATTAGGCAAGAGAGGGGGTCTGGGAGGTAGTCATCACTGAGGCGACAATAGAGGATAACAGGTTCGCCAACCTCTAGGAGATTGCTGTCGGTTCTGATTCCAGCAAATTGGGCAATGCGGTCGTGACGTGAATCTAAGCCGAAAGTCTCTAAATCGTACCAAAAAAATGTCTCTTTCTTCTTCATAGATGTAACTATAACACACCCAATTTATTTTGACATCAAAGAGGTGGTTTGGTATTGTCAAGCAAGAGGTGTTTTTTGGCTAAACGAATTTTAATAATTCTTCTCCTTTTCTCCTCTCTCTTCTCCCTTCCGGCGGTTCCCCCTGTAAGCGAAGGGGAGGTGCGGATAGCTCTCCAATCTACAGTAGTAGCCGGGATTGTTGCCCTAGCAGCCCAAAAGATTAATCTACAAGATGCGACCCTTGTTATTGAGAGCGACGCCGCTTTCACAGCTGCCAACTTAACGTTCAAAGGGGCCGATATTGGGCGCCTTAGACGCATCATAGTTGAAACTCCTCCACCTGAGGAGCGTCAGATGGGATTTATTGAGATGTTGCTTGGTAGTGTTATCCCCCTTCTCCCCAGTTATGAGCGCTTAGTGAGTTTTCTCGTACCCCAAGGGCTCTATGAGGGGGAGGTAATCTTTAGTGGAACGGTAAGCGGGGTGCGAAAGGCAGCCCCTTACCCCTTCAGATACCAAGGGGAGGTCTCATTAGAGGTGAGCGGGTCCCGTTTTAACGCCCCCTTTACCCTCGAAGGGGAGTTTATGGTCCCCCTCGAAGGGGAAGAGCGGGGGAAGATTGTCCCCCTAGCAATTTGGGCCGATTCAATCGACTTCCTTCCCACTGGCAACTCCCTTTTTCGCTAAAGTTAACTGGACAGTTTAATCTCGTTACCTTAAGATGGGAAAAAAGAGTCAATTGGAGGCCACTGTGAGAGAGGTGATAGAGCGTTGTGAAGAGTTCCTCGAAAGGTGGAAGATTGCCCCCCATACCCTAGATATGGAGGCGTGTTGCGACCAGTTCATGGGGGAGATGGAGCGGGGTTTAGCCTCTAAAGAGGGGAGTTCGCTAAAGATGATCCCCACCTATACCAAGGCTGACAATATTATAACACCAGGCGAGAAGGTGATAGTTCTCGATGCTGGGGGTACTAACTTCCGCACCTGCCTAATCTCATTTAACGAGAAGATGGAGGTTATAATTGAATCTTTTTCCAAACGGGGAATGCCTGGGGTCAAGAGTGAAGTTTCAGCTAAGGAGTTCTTCTCTATCTTAGCCGACCAGGTTGAACCCCTCATTGAGGAGAGTGACCGTATCGGTTTCTGCTTCTCCTACGCAGCCGAGATCAACGAGGAGCTCGACGGAGTCCCTATTGTCTTCTCAAAAGAGATAAAAGCCCCTGAAGTGATTGGGATGCCAGTGGGACGTTCCCTGTTAGATGAACTGGGGCGGCGTGGGTACAATGTAGCTAAGAAGCGGGTCGCTGTTGTCAACGATACTGTCGCGACTCTCCTTGCAGGAAAAGTTGCTACCGGGGTTTCTCCCTACAGCGACTACATTGGGTTTATTTTAGGGACGGGGACCAACACCGCCTATGTTGAGAAGAACTCAAATATTGTAAAACTGGGAAACCTCCCTGCAGGGAGCCAGATTATTAACGTCGAATCGGGGGGGTTCTACCTAGTCCCGGGGGGGTTGGACCGCCGTTTCATGGACACCACCAAAAACCCCGACAACTACCACTTTGAGAAGATGATTAGTGGTGCTTATTTAGGGGCGTTTAGCCATGTGGTGGTTGAGCAGGCGATAGAAGAGGGACTTTTATCAAAGGAGTTTAAAACTAGGTTTGAACAAATTGCCCCCCTCAATACAACGCGTATGAGTCACTACCTGGAAGAGCCTCACAACCCCAATTACGATTTAGTGAAGTGTATTACCAATGAAGAGGATGCGACTGCCCTCTACATAATTTTAGATGCTATCATCGCCCGAGCCGCCAAGTTGACTGCCGTTAACATCAGCGCGGCACTCCTCAAAGGAGAGGGGGGGCGCAATCCTCGCTATCCGGTGTGTGTCAATGCCGATGGGACAACTTTTTATAAAACAGAGAACTTAGCCCTCTATACTAAATACTATCTAAGAGAGTTTTTAGACCAGAAGCACCATCGCTATGTGCAGTTTGTACAGATTGAGGATTCACCTACGATTGGGGCAGCGGTTGCCGGTCTATCGTTGACACTTTAAGGCACTCTTCTCTACCAACTCCCGTTGCCACTCAAGGAGGTAGTCGTGACGCTCTGGAGAGTCTCCCTTGGCATCAGCTAAAACCCTAAAGAGGGTTTCGGTGCCACTGGGACGCATCCAGATAAAGTCGCTATCTTCCCCTTGCTCGTCGATGAAGACAATCTTTAGTCCCCCCAGATAAGGAGGAGTCCTAAATTGGGCTCCCAAGCCAACCCTTAAGTGGGTCCCTTCGGTCTGTTCTACCCTGAAGGAAAAGATCTTAAAACGTTCTAAAAGCTCCCCTTTTTTCTCCTCAAACTGCTCTAAAAAGAGCTCTTCGTAGTGCCCCTTTAACTCACCAATTGAGGCTGTATCAACATACATTACCCCCTTAGGGGAGAAGCTTTCGGTGGTGGTCCTCTTAGGGAGGGTCTCTAAAGCTCTCGCAATGGAGGGGGGACAATCCAAGCCTGTAATTAGGGAGAAGTTCGCCTTAGAACTGAGGAGTTTTATGAGGGCTACTAGCGTGTTGAGAGGGTCACGGACGCGACTCGGATAGGTTATACTCCCCCCATTTGACCCCTCTCCCAAAAGCCTAACATGCCACCCCTCATTGCGCTTCTGTTGCGCTAGAGCTACAACATTGGCTTCCCCTACTTCACTTCTAAAAACAGCGACCCCCAAACGGGAGGCAATCTTGTCGATTATTAACGAGGTGGGGCCGTTGACAACAATCGCCTCTTTTTTATCCCCCCTCTGGGAGAGGGTTAACTCAATAAGGGCAACTAGGGCAAACAGTTTTTGGGCACTTAAGGTGTGGGTTTGACCACTCTTTTCATCGCTATAGACAATATTCCCCCTATCCCCATCGTTATCGGGGACATAACCGAGGGTGAAACTATTATCGGTGGAGTGTTGGACAGTTAACGCATCCTTACAAAGATCTAAAGCGACCCCTTCTGGGACTATTTGGTGGACAATTTCTCGAGGTCTGTCGTTGATAAAGTGACATTTGAGCCCCAAGTTTTCAAAGAATTGGCGATCAATGGAGAGGGTACGGGCACTGCCATTGAGCTCTCCCACCAGCCCCAAAGGATTCTCCTTTAGCCCCTCCCTTATACCCCTTAAAACCTCTTCAATTTCACTGCCATTGGCGAGGGTTTTAAAAGCTAATGCTGTGTAGGTCTCTTGAGCTCTCTTTTTTTCCTCTCCAATTCTCTCCAGAGTTGAGCGATAAAGCTCTAAGTCGAGCCTATCTATCTCCTCTTTGAGCTTTTCAACGCTCTTGGGCCTCTTTAAAAGGTGGTTGAAGTGGGTGAGTATTTTATCAGACTCACCTCCACTCAACACCCCTCCGTTATAACCAAACTTAAAGCCGTTGTGCCCTATTGGGTTGTGGCTAGCTGAGATGTAGATAAAGTGGTTATCTGAGGCGTAGGCCATAATTTCGGGGGCAGCAACGATAAAGAGGTGTTTAACCTCCACCCCAAGGCTCAATAAACGTCGGGCTACAATGTCACCAATAATTGGACCAGTGGGTCGCGTATCAATTCCTAAAACTACTCTGTGAGGCCGTTGAGCCCAATAGAACGCTTCGGTTGCCAAGGCTACTAAGTAGGCATCTGCACCCCTTATTTCACTACTAAAGCTCTCTTCGTCTCCCCCTAGGGCGAATACTTTACGCCAGCCTGAAGCCCCTTTTAACATCGTATTGGAGGCCTCAATAATTGCCTCAATCGATGGCGGGGGAGAGGGGAGGGGCGAGATTCCTAAATTGGCAACTGCAAGTTGTGTCGAGCGCTCGATATAGAACATTAATCGATTATAACTCTCTTGCGCCGAGGTAACAAGACTGGTAGTATTGCACTGATGAAAACAATGATTACCATCCACGATTTCTCGTGCCACTCAAAGAGCTCTTTGACGGTTGTTCTGCCAGCTTTAAGTGCTTTGGGAATCGACTATTCGGTCCTCCCTACGGCTCTCCTTTCGACCCAAACCGATGGGTTTGAGGGGTATGCCTACCTCGATTTAACCCAATTCATGGAGGAGACCATACTCCATTGGGAGAGGCTGGAGATAAAATCGGATGCCCTCTACAGCGGCTTTTTGGGGAGTGAACAACAAATTGGAGTTGTCCAGAAAGTTATAGAGTGGCAAAAGGGGAGAGACGCTAACTTCTTAGTGATAGTTGACCCCGTCCTTGGTGATAAAGGGGAACCTTATGGGCCGGTAACGCAAGCCCTAATCAACAAGATGGGAAATTTAGTTAAAAGTGCCACTGTTATAACTCCGAATACTACCGAGGCAGCCCTCCTCTTAGGTGAGACCTACCAAGAAGGTCTTACTGTTGAAGAGGGATTAGAGTGGGCTAAAAGGTTGAGCCAGATGGGACCAACAAAGGTTGCCATTACCAGTATTATGGAGGGAGGAGATGGTGTTGTAGTTGCCTACGATGCCTCTAGTGGGGCGTCGTCAATTGCTAAAGAGCACTATTTGCCAATCTCTTACCCCGGGTGTGGGGACCTTTTTGCCTCAATTTTAGCCGCCCAGTTGGTAAAGGGAGTAGAGTTTTTAGAGGCAACAAAAAAAGCCTCCTCCCTTGTCTCCCAAGCGGTAGCCCTCGCGTATGAGGCTAAAAGAGAGCGCAACCTTGGAATCTCTGTTGAACTTATAATCCCCACGCTGGTGGAGTGCCGCTGATGATTTTAGTGGTCGCCTCATCTCCCCTCGAGCTGAGCGGGGTGGAGTCTCTCTCCCCTCCACTAAAAGATAATTTCAAAGCACTCACCGTTGGTGTAGGGAAAATTAATGCAACTCTCAACACCCTCCAAGCCATTCATAGATATTCCCCCTCGCTAGTTGTTGCTGTTGGCAGTTGTGGAGCTATCAGGGAGGAGCTAGAGATTGGTGACTTCATCTTCCCCAACAGGGTCGTCCAGTGGGATATCGACCTCGAGCGTTTTGGGTGGTCCCGTGGAGCTCTCCCTTCAGCTAGTGGGGAGATTGAGGGGGTACTAGAGCTCCCCCCTTTAAGTGTAGACTACTCCTCCTACCAGGGAAGAGGGGTGAAACACAGCCTAACTCTCGGGAGCGGGGATCGCTTCCTGTTGCGACCAGAGCGGGAGGAGATGGGGTGGTTAATTGATGAGTTGGACCTTTGGGCGGTCGATATGGAGAGCTACGGGGTGGTGAAAGCTTCCCGTGAGATGGGCATTGAGGTGATGGTGGGGCGCTTTGTGAGTGATGATGCGAGGGGACGCCGCCCCAAAAACTTCCAAAAGATGATTAAAGAGGCTTCAAGTGACCTCTTTACACTCATCGCTCAATCTATAATGGAGAGGGAGAAGTCCCCTATAATCTTGTAAAGTTGACCATCTTTGACCACTTTTAGGTCTCTTTTGGGGAAGTGCTTTGGCAAATTCTCTTTTAAAAAATCAAAGGCTGCCTGGTCAATTGCTGAGCGCATCTCAGGGTCAACTTTCTCCAAAGTAGAGACCTCAACATCGACGAGATAGCCCCTCCCATATTCACTGCCAATTCCTAAAGTGAACTTTGTTCCGGTACTAAAAAGGCCGTCATAGGCAACCCTAGCGGCTTTCCCCCGGGGAGGGCGGTTGGGGTGGAGGTTGTAGATCCCCTTAAACTTATCCTCGAGGTGGTTGTCTAGTTCATCAAAGAGGAGTCGTAGGCGATTCTCCAACACTCGCTGTTGGTGGCTCATTAAACTCATGCAATCCCCTTTGAGTTAATATTACGTTGAGTCAATGGGAGGCAGAATGTTTCAAGTTTCTCCCTATTCTCAAAGAAGATCTGATTAGCCCTCTCAATCATTTGTCCTAAAACTAGAGGGTCAGTTTCGTCAAGCTTAATTTTACGCTCTAAAGCTCCATCGATGCGCACATATTCTAAGTCATCGATTGCAGAGGCAATCTCATCAGATGTTTGCATCTGGGAGGTTGCATAAACTTTATAAATTGGTGTTCCTCGGGTGGGGTCAAACCATCCAATAACACCATTTAGCCCCTTATTAACCTCTTTGGGGGGAGTCGTTCCCCCCGTACTAAGGGAGAGGATATGGAATCGTTTTGCATCTGGATATAATCTTTTAGCTTCACGATAGGCGTAGAGGACCGGATTGTTAGCCACCACCCCTCCATCAATTAGGGAGATGTGAGAGGCACTCTCTTCATCGTAGATAGTGGTGGGAGAGAAGTAGGTGGGAGCAGCTGAGGTAGCTCTTGCTGCCAAACGCATCAAAGTTTTAGGAGTTTTATAACTACTTAAGATGTGGGGACGATTGTTGGTGTAGTCGTAAGTGACAACCATAGTGGGAGTCAGAGCCTCGCCTAAGGTTGTCTCCTCAAAGAGCTCCTTTAAGAGGGCATTGAAAGAGATATCATCGTACTTTTGGGAGAAGAGTTGCCCCAATACGTTGAGGGGTAAAATGGGTGACCCTTTAGGGAAAATGGAGGGGCCGTGGTCAAGGTAGAGGTTGACAATCTCCCTTGTCTCTAAGTTGATCTCGTTGGGGTTGCTCAAAGCACAGGCTATTAACCCCCCCGTTGATGTGCCTGCTATGAGGTCAAAGTGGGCGTGGAGAGGGCGTTTATCGCCCAGTTCATGGAAGAGCGAATCTATGTGGCCCAAGATTGTTGCAGGGATGACACCCCGCATACCACCCCCATCTAGGGAGAGGATATAACACTCTTCTTTGAGACGTTTTTCAGCTTTTCTTTTGCGGTAATTTCGTAGTATCACAACCAATAACATTATATATTTAGCCCCTATGGTCAAGGTGGCTACTATTAGCTAATAAGGGTCCCTTCGTATTCCCTTCCCTCTAAAATGGCTAAGGTATTCTCAATGTTGCGTCCATCGCCACATACGACAGAGATGCCTGCTTGATGGGCTTGGCGAGAGGCTACAGGGTCGAAGGGGACATTTTTTCCAGGAATCCACTCATCGCCCACCATAGCCCTAAAGTCGTCCCACGAGATTGAGTCGAGAGGCTGAGCTGATGGGTCAGTTTTGGGGTCGCCTGTATAGACTTTGGCAATATTGGAGAGGTTAATAATCGTTTTGGCTCCAAATCTTTTGGCTAAGATGACAGCATCGGTATCGGTTGAAAAACCTGGCTTCCACCCAGCAGCCACCAACACCTGCCCCTTAAAGGCAATCTCAGCGGTGGGGTCCCTCACCAAAGGGTCGAAGCAGTAATCACTCAAAAGAGAGAGGAGTAAAGTGCCGTTAAGGTGGGTTGCAGCAATTCCAAGCCAATCTAAGAGCTCTACTTTAGGAGTTTCACAAAGGTCCTTATAAGCCCCTTGATACTGACGGGCGAGGGCACCGCCCCCCGTCACAATAATCACTTTGCGCCCTTTATTAGCCTCTAGGTAGCTACGAATAGCTGTCGTAAATCTTCTAAGAAATGGGTGATCAATCTCTTTGGGAACAATAATTGACCCCCCCAGTGATAGCACCGTAACCTTCTCCATAATCTGCCTCCCACCCTAGATTAGCAGATATTGGCTAAAAGGGCACTATTAAGTGGTATAATCTCACTGTTAGAGAAGGTTTATTGTTATTGATAGTGTGCACTGACGGAGAGTGAAACTAGCTACCCAGTTTTGGGGAGCTATAGTGTTGAAGAGACGATGGGTTATGTTTGAGTAATAGAAGAGGGTTAAAAGATTCAATTATTTGATAGAGAAATAGTTTGCTGGCGAGGGCGAAAAACCTTTTGTGGAACCCACTATCAAAAGGGATATTTTGATTACTTACGTTGTTAAAGATGTTTAGAATTTTAGTTTCATCCAAATCAAAAGGCAAATCTCCCTTCTTGTATTCTTTACTAAATTGGGTTTTGTAAAATAGGCATTTGGAAGTGGAAATTACTTAATCTATGTTCTAAAATACAACCCCAATCTATGCTATAAATAAGCAAGATATATTTAAATCTTTTCTTTTAGAGGGGATAACTTTAGTAATGGAAGCTAACGGAGAGAGACTCTATTTGACTTATCAACCACCCTATTGCTTTGATGAAATTTTAAGATTTCTAGCCCATAGGGTTATTCCAGGGGTAGAACATGTAAATGATAACGAATATTTAAGAACAGTAAGGTTTCAAAACTCAGATGGAGAAGATTTGAGGGGTTGGATAGGTGTTAGTAATCTCCCTCAAGAAAACACTTTAGTTGTAACTCTAAGTAATTCTTTATCAGAGGCTACTTCACAAGTGTTAGCTAGAGTAAGCCACCTATTTGACCTCGAATGTGACCCACTAGCAGTTTATGCAGTACTAGATTCAATGAACTCTATTCGCCCTGATTTGTTTACAATGGGAACTAGATTACCATGTAGCTTTAATCCTTTTGAGATGGTCGTTAGGGCAATCTTAGGTCAGCAAATAACAGTAAAAGCTGCGCGAACTTTAGCAGGAAGATTTGTAAAGACCTTTGGCAAACCTCTAGAATCAGGGATTTCATCACTGACCTACACCTTCCCCCTCCCTGAGGAGATAGTTGCCCTAGAGGGGCCAATTGAAAATCATCTGGGACCATTGGGAATTATGGCGAGGCGGGCAAAAGCTATTGGTCAGTTAGCCAAAGTGTTTGTACAAGGAGAGATCGATTTTTACCACTGTGAAGAGTCGCAAGATGCAATAATAAAACTGCTCACTATTCCCGGAATAGGGCACTGGACGGCCAACTACATTGCAATGCGTACCATGGGGTGTAAAGATATTTTTCTTGAAACAGATGTTGGTATAAGAAAGGCGCTAGCACCCTATCAATCTAAAGAGCTGCTCCAGGTAGCTGAACAATGGCGACCTTGGCGCAGTTATGCTACTGTTGCTTTGTGGAACTCACTTTAAGGGGGACTTACTATGTTTTACACGACCACATATTCTTCACCCATAGGTTTACTAACCTTAGCCTCCGATGGGGAGAGCTTAGTGGGGTTGTGGGTAGAGGGGCAAAAGTATCACGGTAATACCATCCTCAAAACAATGGTTGAGAGAGATGATTTAAAAATCTTTACTCAGGTTAAAGAGTGGCTGAAGAGCTACTTTGCTGGTGGTAACCCCACCATAACACACATCCCTTTAGCCCCTCTCGGCACCGTTTTTCGTCAAAGAATACTGGGGATTCTAACTGAAATTCCCTATGGACAATTGACCACCTATGGGGAAATCGCCAAGAGGGTTGCAATAGAGATGGGTAGGGAGAGCATGTCGAGTCAGGCAGTAGGAGGAGCGGTTGGGCACAACCCCATCTCCATCATAATTCCGTGTCACAGAGTAGTTGGTTCAAATGGGAGTTTAACCGGATTTGCCAGTGGCATTGAGACTAAAATAAAGCTACTTCAATTAGAAGGGGTTGAAACCTCAACTCTATTTATTCCTAAGAGGGGGAGTGCTCTTTAAAATAACACTACCTCCTATACGTAGGTATTGCTTTGTTATAAGTGGAGAGTGAAGCTGGGTCAGCTATAAATGGCATTACATCAGCTTTAATTTGGTCGTAATTTACTTCGCTAAACTGAGTGTTTAGAAGGTCAATTAACACCCCAGTGGTTAGTTTGGCGCATCTTCTGTTCAAGGTGGTTAATGTTAAGTTCTACACTATTTTGGATCTCTGACTTCATAGTTCTTCTCTCCACTTAATAAAATTATGAATTGTCGTACTGATGCAGAGTGGCGCTAAATCTGCCATAGTCTCCCAATCGAGTTCTTGCAGACACTCTTGATTTAGCCTTAAATCGGCGTAGATTAAATCTATAACCCCCTGCTTAGTTGGTGAAATCCCCCTGATTTTGTAGAGAGTATTTAAGAGGGCTTTCTCGGCAGTGGCTAAACGAAAGCCATAACCTTGCTTTTCTGCCGGCATTAAGGCTAAAGAGAACAATTCTTCGGGGAGATAGTGAAAACTATATCGCCCAAAAGGGGTGTTAAATACCCTATCTTTGTTGAGGCGAAAACCTACCCTTTTTATTGCACATACACGCTCACCTATCATCCCATGATAGGCTCTGGTTCTCTTTTTCAACTCAATAAGCGATGCAGAAAGGGGGGTGTTGAGGTTATTCAGATAGAGAACTTTAGAAAGGAGATTTTATGAATAATCTAAACAGCGTACTAATTGAGGGGAATTTAACCCACGACCCCAACTTAACAATTTTGCCCAGTGGCAAGAGTGTCTGTAGTTTCTCGATTGCGGCTAACTACTACTACCGTAATAAAGAGAAGGAGCTAATCAATGAGGTCACCTATATCAATATTGACACCTGGGGTCCCTTAGCTGAAAACTGCGATAAATACCTAAAAAAGGGGCGGGGAGTGCGGGTCGTGGGACGCCTTAAGCAGGATCGGTGGAACGATGAAGAGGGGCGTCCTAGGGAGAAATATATTGTAGTGGCTGAACATGTCGAATTCCAAAGTGACACATCAAGACGAAGTGAAAAAGAGGAGATTTCAGAAGAGGAGTAGGTCCCCCTAAATGGGGTTCTCTCTTTTGTTATTTGAGGAGACTTTTGTCTAATAATAATTGATAGAGCCCCTTCGTCTATGTGGGCAAAGGTATCAAAAAGAATCACATTGAGTAGCACAACAACTAATACATGGAAATTTTTCAGATAACCACTTTTTTTAACAATTGAGAAACATCTATGCTTTATACTGTAGTGGCAGTTATGAAATATGGAGGGAATCAATATGGTTAACATACTAGTTGTTGAAGACGATAAACAATTTAATCAAATTGTCTGTACCTACCTCAATAACAACGGTTATGCAGCAAAGGGGTGCTTGAACCCCAGTGAGGCATATGACCTTATGTATAGCAATCTGTATAGCCTCATTATCTCCGACATCATGATGCCAAGAGAGGATGGTTTTAAATTTGCTAAAACAATTCGAGAACAGAACAAAACTATTCCAATTTTGTTTATCTCTTCTCTTGACGATTTTACCTCCAAACAAAAAGGCTTTCGGCTTGGCATTGATGACTACATGGTTAAACCCATTGATATGGATGAAATGGTTTTGCGGGTGGGTGCTTTACTGCGACGCGCCAATATTGCAAACGAGAACAGACTCAAAATTGGTAGCTTAGAGCTGGTGAAAGATGAAAGGGGGGCATATCTTGATGGGGAGGAAGTTCCTATTTCGGTAAAGGAGTTTAATATTCTATATAAGCTACTAGCTTACCCGAAGAAGATTTTTACCCGCAGTGAACTTATTGATGAGTACTGGGGACTTGAAAATGATACTGGATTGCGCACAGTAGACGTCTATATTACAAGATTGCGCAATAAGTTTTCTAAGTGCAAAGACTTTGAAATCGTCACAGTGCACGGTTTTGGATATAAGGCGGTGGTGAAGTGAAAGATGAAAAAAAATCTAAAAAAGGTTTTGATGAACGTATAACGGTCATTTAGCCAGTACGATCATAAAATATCTAAAAGATAGTGACTGTGAAATTAGAGGATTGATTCTCCCCAATGAACACGGAGAAGATGATGGGACCATATCATTCTTTAAGGGGGATGTTACCGACATTGCCTCACTTCAAGAAATATTTTCAAATTTAAGAGGCTACGAAGTCGTTGTTATCCATGCAGCAGGGATTGTCAGCATTGAGAGTAGAGTTATACCCCTCTTGTTCAAGGTCAATGTGTTGGGGACAAAAAACATAATTGAACTTTGCTTGATTAATAATGTCCACAAACTGATTTACGTGAGTTCGGTACATGCAATTCCCTCGACGAAAAAGATAGCTGAAATAAAAGAAGTAACCAATTTTTCCCCTAATAAAGTGATAGGCCCCTACGCAAAGACGAAAGCGGAAGCCACACAAGCTGTTTTGGAGGCGGTAGAACAGGGATTGAATGCCGTAGTTGTCCATCCATCTGGAATTATTGGTCCCTATGATAATGGCAATAACCATATCGTTAAGCTTGCCAAGGACTATATCTCCGGAAAGCTCCTAGCTGGAGTAATCGGTGGGTATGATTTCGTTGATGTTAGAGATGTAGCCAAGGGGTGTATTGCAGCTGTGGATAAAGGAGAAGTAGGCGAGTGTTATATTCTTTCAAACCGATTTTTTACGGTTAAGGAACTTTTAGAATATATGCAAATAGCCTCAAATGGACCCAAAAAAATATGTGTACCTATATCGTTAGCGAAAATAATGCTCCCAATGATTGAATGGATTGCAAAGATCAAAAATAAAAGGCCTTTATTTACTAAATATTCATTGTACACCTTAGAAAGCAATGGGCACTTCTCGCATGAAAAAGCAACAAAAGCCTTGGCATATCATCCAAGGGAAATGAGGACCACAATTGCCGATACAATCCATTATTTACAGGGTAGACAAGTACCTCTTTTGGCATAAACAATCTCAAAGCGATAGCTTTAAAGGGGGTTCTCTCTTTTCTAATTGAGGAGACTTTTGTCTAATAAGAATTGATAGGCCCCCAGATGTACTATTCCCATCTCATCGGTTTAAGGCTTAGCGTGGGTCTTGGTAATTACCACCTTTTTGGATGATCTTTTATATTAGTTAACAGTCTCAATGCTCCATTCGAAAGTTAGTCTAAAAAGCGACCAACTTTCGATTATATCATTCTCTGTATAGTGAGCTAGTTCTTAAATGGTGAGTCTTAAAAGTAGCATTACCCAAAAGTATTCTCTTCTTGATGAAGAGGGTGATGAGGTCACATAACAGCCTCATCTACCTTTTCTTTTGTCCCTCTCCGTTGTATATTTAGGGGCGTACTTAATGTAGGAGGCGAATGAATGAGTGAAGTAGTTTTAACTAAAGCTAATTTTGAAGACGAGGTCTTAAAATCTAAGGTCCCCGTGCTTGTCGATTTCTGGGCTGTCTGGTGTGGTCCTTGTAAGATGGTTGCGCCTGTTTTGACGAAACTTAGCGAAAAACATGCAGGAAAACTTAATGTTGGCAAGGTCAACGTTGATGAGCAGATGGAATTAGCTGAGAAATATAGTATTTCAAGTATCCCAACCTTAATCCTCTTTAAAGATGGTAAAATTGTTGATCAAATAGTCGGAGCTATGCCATTTGCTGCTCTTGACGCCTTTGTGAATAAACACATATAGAGCGACTAGTGCCGGAGCTCTCCGGCACTTCTAAGGGGTGTAAGCCTCTTCAGAGTTTTCTCCCCCGAAACTGGCTTTGCCGGTAGCACAGATGTACCAGTCTCCTTTAGTGTTGGTGTCAGTTTCTCCTGAACGGCAAAAAGAACGCGTAGCCGTAGAGTTGGTGCTATCAATAGCTCTTTCAGGGGTAATTGGGAGGGGGAGCCACTGGCCACTTTTATTCAATGCTTCCACTCTCTTGAACACCTTACTTGTCCCAAATCCCCCATAGTTAGTATCGCTATCACTGGTGCGGTTGCTGTAGACCACAGCATCGATAATCTCCCCATTAGGGGCATCGTAGAGGGTAATAACCCCATTGTTGGACCCTAAACCAGCTTCGCCCCCATAAAATTCAATCGGGTGTTTACCACTCAACTCTTGGTTATACTGCACCACGATGTAATCCCCTTTTTTTACTTTATAGGGGGGAAGGATTACTTCACTATCCCAATCACTATTTACCCCATCAAAGATGGTCACCCCTGCTAAATCGCCATTCGAGAGGGCTAAAAGTTCTATTCGGTCGGGGTTGTTGCCACTCCCCTTGGTGGTGAACTCGCTGATTAAGAGGTGGGGGACTTGTGGGTTATAACCCCAAACCCCACACCTAAAAGAGAGGGTGTTGCCACTGGCATCACGCACCCGCCCCTCAATATCGGTACGCTCGCCTGGTGGCAATTTGTTTTTAAAAGTGACCGTCACCCCCTCTTCGTAGGGGTGAAGAGCTATTACTGTGTTATAAGAGTCGACAACTTTAAAATCTTTTAGGTCACAAAAGATTAGTTTATCAAAAGAGTAAATAGCCTGATTCTCATCAATGGCTCGACCCCCCATAAGAATTGGCCCTTGTTGCTCTCTACCTGCCAACACGTTTATAAATTCACTTTGACTTTGAGCTTCGCAGCTTGAGGTGGCTAGGGTAAAGAGGAGCAGTATTGACCAAAAAAATACCTTTTTCATCGGTTTCCCCCACCTCAATTACCCTCTCGAAGGGTAATTTGATTGACCATTTGAGGTGAGTTCAACTAAACTTGCCCCATGAGGAGGTTCCTATGGGGAAACTTTGGGATAAGGGAGAGGCTCTTGATGCCTTAATTGAGAGTTTTACCGTTGGAGAAGATTATCTACTAGATAACAACCTTGTGGGGGCCGATGCCCTCGGTTCAATTGCCCATGCCAGAGTTTTACACAAGGCGGGGTTGTTGAATGAAAAGGAGCTCTTAGACCTTGAAGAGAACTTAAGTGTGATTATTACCCTCCATCAGAAGGGGGAGTTCCCTATTACCCTGAAGGACGAAGATTGCCACACGGCGATTGAGAACTTTTTAACCAAAGCGGTGGGGGAGGCGGGTAAGAAGATCCACACCGGTCGTAGTCGTAACGACCAAGTCCAAACAGCGCTGAGACTCTGGATGCGGGAGTTTGTCCTCACCCTGTTAAGTGAAGTGACTGCCCTTGTTGAGACCCTCTTCACCTTTGCACAGGAGCACGCCGCTCTTCCAATGGCGGGGCGCACCCATATGCAACTGGCGATGCCCTCTTCAGTGGGGCTTTGGGGGGCCAGCTTTGGCGAAGAGCTCTTAGATGAGGCCCATCTCCTCTTTAATCTAATTCACCTCCTCAATCAGAGTCCCTTAGGTTCAGCCGCCTCTTACGGCACCCCTCTTCCCCTGGACCGTGAGTATGGAGCTCAGCAAATGGGGTTTAGTCGCGTTCAAAACAATGTCCTCTATGCTAACAACAGCCGGGGAAAATTTGAAGCAATAGTGGTCGATACTTGTGATTACATCACCCTCACTTTGAGCAAATTGGCCCAAGACCTTCTCCTCTTCACCCTCCCCGAGATTGGCTATTTCTCCCTCCCAGCGGAGCTGTGTACCGGGAGCTCTATCATGCCTCAAAAGAAGAATCCAGATGGCTTAGAACTAATTAGGAGTCGTAGTGCCCTCGTCTCGGCCGCCTCGCTACAGATAAAGTCAATTATTAGGAGTCTCCCTTCGGGTTATAACCGTGATTTCCAAGATACCAAAGCCCCCCTCTTCAGTGCCGCTAAGGCGACCCTCCTTTCGGTGAGGGTGTTATCCCTTACCATCGATAAATTAGTTGTCAATGAAGAGGCCCTCCTCAAGGGGTTCTCTCCTGAGATCTTTGCCACCGATGAGGTCCTTAAGAGGGTCATCGAGGGGGACTCTTTCAGAGAAATTTATCTTAAAGTGGGCAAGAATCTAAACCAAGTGGGAAATTGGGACCCCATTAATGTGATAAAAGGGCGCACCTCAGTAGGCACTAGCGGAAATCTAAATCTTGATCAGAAAATTAAAGAGAACCTCTCCCTCCGCTCAAAGGGGGAGGAAGGGCTCAAAGAAGTTCTCAAGAGCTATAAAAATCTATCTCCAGTTGCTGGTCAACTCTTGAGGTGGTAGCTAAAAGCCCCACAAAACGCCAGCACTTGTGGTGAAGATTCCTAAAATAGGGATTGCCCAGTTGAATATCGCTGCAGACTCAATTTCAGATCCCGCAATGTAGGCCATAACTGGGACATCCATGTGCATAAAGATTCCAATCTTTTTGTTAGGGATCCAATACTCTCCCTTAATAGTTCCACCAGCTATTCCAATAATGCCGTACTCAAAATCGGTACCGGCTAGGGTGCTTAGACCAATCTTTAGGTTAAAGTGTTCTCCTAGTGCTATTGGATAAGTGAAGTCTCCCCCCACCATGAAGAATGGGGCGATACTACCAATATCGTCCTCAAAAACATCCCCAGTCTGACTCAAGATGTAGTTTATCATCAGGGGAGTTCCAAGACTTAAGCTGAGTGCGACTGGTCCTAATCGGAAGTCGGCTACAACGCCAGTGGCTAGTGGTCCGACCTGAGCTCCTATTGCAATCCCCCTTGTTGGACGTGCAAAAATTAGAGTAGATGAAAGGAAAATTAGCAATAGCACAATAAAAATTCTTCGCATATTGCTACCCTCACAGAAATGTTATAACTAAATAATAATACAGTTATAGTTAGGTGTCGATACCCAAAATGTAGCCTTAACAGGATTGAATTGGCCCCCTCAATTGTGGTACTGTTGAGCTATGAGCATAGTTAAACCCCAAAAGCTAGGGATAATAGCTGGACCCGGCTCCGAATACTTTACTGGAAAAGTTCTTAAGCATTTAAGGAGACTCTATTTAGATCGTTATCAGAAGTTAAGTTCTTCGTTAGTGAAACGTCACAACATGACACCTGAGGAGCTTCTCGACATTGTTACCCTCAATGACGATCTTTTAAACAAGAGAATTCCGAGAGGTAAGAAGCCAAAAACCTTCACCTGTCCCAATTTTGAAATTCCGGTTAAGTATGTGAGGTTTGCCAATGGCGAGGTGAAAGCTGAGATTCTAGAACCTGTTAGAGGGCTACGCCTGTTCATTGTCTACGACCTCTCTAACTCCTACCCAATTAAGATTCACGGTTCTGATGAACCCATAAGTCTCTCAATTAACGACCACCTTATGTTCCTTTTTACCACTATCAATGCCATTAAAAACGCCGGAGCCGATAGTGTAACACTGGTGTTACCCACTTATCCCTACGCTAGGCAACACAAGAAGAGTTCCCGTGAGGCCCTTACAGCCGCAATGTTTGGGAGGATGTGTGAGAATATGGGGGTTGAGAGAATCATTACCCTCGATATCCACTCAAGGGAGATAGAGAACTGCTTTAACCAGACCCACCTTGAAAACTTGCATGCTAGCTACCAGGTTTTAATTAAACTCCACAAAGTAATCGACTTTAATGACCCCGATTTAGTGGTGGTGAGCCCTGACACTGGAGCAGTTCAACGTAACCGGTTCTATGCTGAAGCGCTCCACCGCCCATTGGCAATCCTCTACAAGGAGCGCGACTACTCAATTGTGAGTAAGGATGCCCGCCACTCCAATATTAGAAGTATTAGTCTATTGGGAGATGTTAAAGGAAAAACAGTCCTCATGGCTGATGATATGATTGGCACTGGAGGGACTCTTTTGGTCGCTATGCGTGAGCTGAAGAACTTTGGAGCTGAGAAGATAATTTGTCTTGTCTCTCTCCCCTTCTTCAACGGCAATGCCCGTGAGGAGTTTGACCAAGCCTACCGCGAGGGAGTTTTCTATCGGGTAATTGGGACCAATGCTGTCTTCCACGATAAAACCCTCACCGATAAAGAGTGGTTTATCCAAGCCGATGTGACCGAGCTTTTTGCTAGGGTTATTAGTCGTCTCCACCACGGTAGACCTCTCAGCCCACTTCTTGATAACCGTCAATTTATTTATCGCTTAATCGATATGACCCAATCAGGAACTGCCCCTAGTCAGAAAAAATAGAGCGACTAGTTCTCCTCTTTGCCCCTCAAAAGGGCGAAGAGTTGAATTCTGCTAGAGATTTCCAATTTAGAGTAGATATTCTTAATGTGAGTCTTGACCGTATTGGTCGAGATGTAGAGAGTCGCTGCAATTTCAGAGTTTGTCTTCCCTTCAACGAGCAGTTCAATAATCTCCCCCTCACGCGTCGATATCCCCATCGATGTCAACACCTCTTTAGAGACACCCCCTTTAGGGCGAGGAGGTTCGTGCTCTTGGAAATAACGTCGACTGATAAAGGTGTATAAGAAGACGATAAAAATTACAAAGGTTAAGAAGGAGAGCTTAAAGATGTGGTCTCTAAAGAAGATCATATCTAGGGGGAAAGTGACGATTAACGGGAGAAAAGAGGCACTAATTCCAATGAGTAGATTCTCCTGTTCCCACCCCAGTGCCTTTTTATAATAGACCAGAGAGGTTATCCCATAGATAACCATCAAGACGTTGGCAAAGACAAGGTGATAACCAAAGGTGAGGTTCATAGCCACGACCCAAGACCCCTGACTTTTACCTATTATGAAGAAGAGGCTTAACACTAGGAAGAGGAGTACTATAACCATCATTATCTGCTCTCCAATTTTTCGTTGTTTAGGCGTTGCTGGTAAGAGGGAGATCAGGTAACGACTGGTTGTAAATAGGAGGATAGTGGTCATCAAAATAGAGGAGAGACTAATCCAGAGGCAGAAGATCTCGTAAGCTTTGCCTGCCAACAGTTGGGGAGGGTAGACACGGTGGATGTAGTTTATTAAGGAGCTCGCACAAACTTGGAGACAAAGGGGAATTAAGACTAATAGAAATTCTCGCGTGTAGGTGTCGCGGGCTCTAACATGGAGCAAAATTGATAAACAGGTGATTGAGAGAACCAAGGAGGTGACTGCAAATAACAAGATGTCGCCAATAATAAACAAAACTGCCTCCTTGC
>DUOJ01000010.1 GCA_012838895.1 Spirochaetales bacterium | reverse complement strand
TCAGACCAGTACGAGAGGAGAATCCCCAAGCCAAAACCTGGTAGAAGAAAATACCAGAGTTGGACTGCTGGAAATATGATGCGCACCATCGAGAGGGCGATTGCTATGGCAACCCCTAAAGAGAGGGTAAGGCGAATCAGTTTTATGGGGATATGGCCCGCTGTAACTTCCTCAATTTGTTCTCCTAAAACGTGGACAGCTGGCTCCATCAAGACAATAATCATCCCCAATAAGAAGCCAATTAAAATCAAGAGACGATAATCGAGGGCCGCTATTTGCATCCCAATCACCCACCCCATATCCATAAAGCCTGAGTTGACTCCGGTAAAGAAGAGGATTAACCCCAGGAGGGTTAAAAGAAGTCCTCCAGTTATCGGGAGGAGCTGGCGAGCAGGAACCTTAAACTTAGCAAAATTTAAGATAAAAAAGAGAGCTGTTATGGGGAGAAGGGCTAAAAGAGACTCGAGCGAAATAGTTGGAATCGCACTCAATATTGGCCCCAAAACTCCCTTAGATGGGGAAAAAACAGCTCCATTGCCCTGAATATGACTTTGTCCACTAATTAGTGACATTGCAAGGATAGCTAAAATTGGCCCAGCACTCATCACCCCAACCAACCCAAAAGAGTTATCTTCAGCATACTTCCCCCCCTTAATAGTCGAGAGCCCTAAGGTGAGGGCTAAGATAAAGGGGGTGGTTAAAGCTCCGGTGGTAGCCCCTGAAGCGTCAACCGAAATAGCTAAAAATTCGGGGGCGTTAAAGATTGCTAAGACTAAAATAATAGCGTAGATAATGGTCATAAAAACATGAAATTTAGGCTTACCTCTCAAGAGTCTCAAAATCCCAAAAGAGACGGTGAGCCCCACCCCCATCGAGACGACATAGACGATGAGGGTAGAGTTGAGAGTCCCACCCGAAGCACTCTCTATTTGCTTGCCTAAAATGGTGAGGTCTGGCTCGGCAACCGTTATCAAAAAGCCGAGTAAAAACCCTAGAAATAAGATTTTAAAAAGGGAGGTTGAGGTGGCAATCTCCTTCGACATATATTCACCGATACGATTCATTGAGAGCTCAATACCCCACAAAAAGATTGCGAGCCCCACTAAAAGGAGTCCACTTCCAATCAAGAAACGGATCATCAAGTCACTCTCAACATCGACGAAGGTGAAACTTAAAACTAGTACCAATAAGACAACGGGAATAAGGGTTCGAACAACCTCTTTGGTTTTAGCTAGCAGGAGACTCATTTGACCCTCCTCTTTAGGAAACCACTAATTTGGGTCACTGGCAAAACAAACAGAAAACCATTTCCCGGCTTTCCTAACTCCAAGGCGGTGTAGATACTCTCTCTAATGGGCGACACCTCTTCGGAGGCTGCTAGAACCATCACAACATCTTTTTGCGGCTCAATAGCTAGTGGGAAATAGTAGTTGACAGGAACCCCTGCCCCATGCCCATGGATAACAGTCCCTCCCCGCGCTCCTGCCAAGCGGGCTGCCTTAATACACTCTCCCCCACTACCTCGATTGACGATTGCAAAAATGCAATGGTGGCTTGCTTTAATGGAAGACCTTTTCTTGCTTGAGGGGGTCCACTCAACAAAAGGGACAGAGAAGGCTATCCCGTGCCCCTTGCGTTCAATTGTAAAACTCTCTTGAACTAGCTTATGAAGTTCCCCTTGCAGAGAACTTGGGGCTGAGACCATCACAATCTCTTTACGCGAAGGGGCAGCATCGGAGCGTTTCACTTGTTTGGTGTGGCTAGTCCCCTCTCCGTAGAAGATGGTGCCGCCACTGCCACCAAGAACCTCTAATTGGTGCAAAACAGTGTTACCTTTTCCCCTATCAACTATTACAAAAAAGAGCGTTTTGATAAGTCCCATCCTTCTAACACTTCGAAAGAGTTATTCTCAATTTATAGCACACTTCTGGCGATTACGGAACGCTCACCTAGGGTGCATAGATTACCATATTACGCCCTCGCTCTTTAGCTAGATAGAGAGCCTCATCAGCCGCTTTTGTGAGGGCGTGTTCATCTTCTACAGCGTACTCGGGGTAGGAGACCAGACCGACACTTATAGTCACCTTCATCTGGGCTTCAGCTGTCTGCACAACACTCTCTTCTACCATGTGCCTTAAGCGCTCCCCGATAAAGAGACAATCTTTTTTCCCTGCTCCAGGGAGAATCATAATAAATTCCTCTCCCCCATATCGGATAACAAAGTCCCCCTTTCGGGCAGCCATGGTGGCTATCTTGGCCACGTTAATCAAGACGCGGTCCCCTGCAGCGTGACCATAGGTGTCGTTAACCCGCTTAAAGTGGTCGATATCAAACATTAAAATCCCGAGGGGCATTTGAGAGCGAACGGCCCTTGAATACTCCTCTGAGAGGCGGTGAAGACCAAAGCGGCGGTTATAGAGACCAGTGAGGGGGTCATTGGCAGCCAATTTTTGGAGCTGGTCGTAGGTAATCGAGTTGTTGAGAGAAATTGAGAGGCTCTGTATACACATCTCTAAGGTTTGCAACTGACGCTCACTTATCTCCTTGGTAGCTCCAACTATTAAGAGCCCCAAGGGGACCTCTTTGTAGAGGAGGGGGAAGGAGTAGACCTCTCTAGGGACAATTGAGAGTAAAAGCCCATCAATTTCCAAATCTTTATCTAAAGAGAGCTTCAGCACCTCCCTCTTCTCAAAGAACTTCCACAAGTTGGGGTTAGTGAGGATTGTATTGGCATCTTTAATTCCAAAGGAAGAGGCGACGTAAAACTCTCCTCCTCTCTCTAAAATAATGGCCCCCGCCTCTGCTTTTAGAAAGTCGAGGAGGTAGGTTAAAGACCCCTTGGTTAGTGCCTCTAACTCAATTTGATTACTCATCAAGGCGGTAAATGAGCGGATGGTACCTTCAGCTGACAAAGCATCTGCAAGTGCCTTTAAGAGGGTATTGAACGAATTAGCTCCCCTACCCAACTCATCTTCACTGTCAATCTCTAGGCGACACTCATCCTCATTACACCCTTGGAGTTGATCGAAAGTCTTAGCTTGGTCAATCTTATCAGCGACCAAACTCATTTTGTCAGCCATGAGAGCTATTTTTGAACCAACAACTGTTTTTGCAAGGATTATGTTGACTAAACCAACGATTACCCCTGCTACAATACAACTTAAGGCAAACGGAAAGGTTAAGAGATAAGCTTTGGGAATTCCCATCATCAACATAAAATAGGGGAAAACTATCCCAATAACTAATCCAAAGCCAATCATGAAAATGGCCAGATCGACAAATATCTTCTTGGTTATTCTCATCCTATTCCCTCTCTATTCATTACTTGTATGTATAACACGAACAGGACACTCTTAAAAGGTATTTTGACTAATCTCCTTCTGATATATCAAATAAAATTGTTTATTTTCCTTTTTACTATGGTATAGTTGGTTAATTTAATTGAAAAGGGGACCATCATGAAAAAACTACTGATTATTTTATTGTTGCTCAGTTTTGTTGCTGTTTCACTGACCGCTGCTGTGGGTAGTCAGATTTTATCATCTATTTTAAAGAGTAGTATCAATCTTGCTAATATGCCAACCCTTAAAAGTGTTGAAATTAATGGAGAAGAGGTTCTCCTTGGGGGAATCTCTATTCGCAAACTAAAGAAGAATCTTCAAGATCACGATTTTGGTAGCCTCACCCTCGAGGAGAGGGTCGCCATCTACCAAGAGACCCACCAAATTATTGGAAAGTCGATGTTTAGAAACTTTTTGGTCGGTTTTGGAACAGGGTCCCAAAAACAGGGAGACATAGCAGGCCAATTAGTTGGTCAAATATTCGATTGGACCAGCCTTACAGTGGTGGGGGTTGGCGCTGGTATTGCCCTTATTGATGTCTTAGTTATGCTTGTTTTGATGCAGGAAATTTCGGCTGAACACGATGAACTATTGAAAACCTCACTCTACATAATGGCGGGAGGAGCAGGGGCTTTTGTACTGGGGAGAATCGTCCAACTTATAATGCCGGCAATCTATGGATCTCGCTACAATAAAGCCCTCCGTAATGGGCTCTATTTGACTAAGAAAATGGGCGACAGTACCGCCTTAAACTTTGGGATTGAGCCAACCCTCTTTTTAGCTGAGCAGCCAACTATGGGGGTAAAATTAGTTGCTAATCTAGGCTTCACTCCCTAACTGACCTTCCCCCCCTAGAATCTACTCTGGGGGGGATAGTTTGTTAAAATCTATAATCATTACAGTAAATTATTACTTATAAAATTCAAATTACATTGAATCAATGTCTATTTAATCTATTTTATCCCTAAATAGGGATAAAGCTACCCCTATATAGGTGGTTAGCCAATCACTTTGGGTGAGCTACTATAATATTATGAGTCGTAACCGTGATAAATATGAGCTTGAGATAGTCGATAATATTCGCCGTTACCGAATGGCAAAAGGGATAACTCAAGAACAATTAGCCCGTTTGTGTGGTCTCTCAACCAGTTATATTGGTGATATTGAGACCTACAGACGCTTTCCAAAGATTCTAAACTTAAAGAAGATTGCTGACGCCCTCGATATAGATATCTCCTATCTAGTAAGTCGCCACGTTGTTGAGAAAGATATGGAGCTTTCCGACTACATCGACAAGCTAAAAATAGCTCTAGACGAGGTGGCTGATCAGTCAAGAAAGCCCAACTACTAAGGCTCTACTCTAACCAATAATCACTTGGTACAGCGTTACTCCCCTCCCAGACAATTTGTCTATGCAAAATCTGGTCGGTATCCCCTTCACTATTTATTAAAAGGATTTGGCTCTCTTCATTTAGCCCCAAGTATTCACACACCTCTTTAGATCCACCCTTTCCCAGGAGAGTTAAAAGGGCTCCCAGTGGAGCAGCGCCACTCTCCCCACTAATGATTTGAGGGTCCCCAGCGATAGGGGCTGCGTAGACGCGCATTGCACGGGCTGCGGTGTAGTCAGGGAGCGAGAGGAACACATCAACACTATCTTTGAGGATTGCCCAAGCAAGTTCACTTGGCTCACCACACGCTAATCCAGCCATAATAGTATCTAACTCCCCTTTCACAGCGTGCGCTTTACCATCTCCCTTTTGAGCACTCTGGTAGAGGCAATTAGCTTTTTCAGGCTCAACAACGACACATTTAGGGGCATCTTTTCCAAAATGGCTGTAGTAGTAGCCCACTACAGAAGCTGCTAGTGCTCCAACGCCTGCTTGGACAAAAATATGGGTTGGTTTAGCTATCCCCATCTCTCTAAATTGCCCTTGAGCTTCAACCATCATCGTCATATAGCCCTGCATAATCCAGGTAGGAACTTGGGTGTAACCTTCCCAGCTGGTGTCGCTGATTACCTCCCACCCATTCTTTTCAGCATCTAGACTCACTTGTCGCACTGCGTCGTCGTAGGTACCAACTATAACCTCAACCCTTGCCCCATAACTGGCTATAGCATCTATACGGCGCTGACTGGTCTCGTGGTGGACATAGATGACACACTTGTGGCCCAGTTTCTGGGCTGCCCAAGCAACTCCCCGCCCATGATTCCCATCGGTAGCAGCGGCAAAAGTGAGTACCCCCAATTTATCCCTAACCTCTTTGGAGACTAAGTCTTCATAACTGAGCTCTTTGCCATCCATTCCAAGGCGATTTTGGATAAATTTGTAGAGGGCGAAAGAGCCTCCTAAAACCTTAAAGCTGTTTAGTCCAAGCCGTAATGCTTCATTCTTAACCCAGATTGACCCCACCCCTAGGTGATTTGCCAATTTGGGGAGAGAGACCAACGGGGTCCTCTCATAGCCCGGAATTTGAGTATGGAAATTGAGTGCGCTACTTGAAATCGAGTCAGAAAAAAACTCCTTAGCTAAGCTGTAATTCTTCTCCCTTTTATTTAGAACCCAAGAAAAGTCTGGCCCCTTTTGCATTACTACCCCCTTATCTAATTAATGACTTCCTAAACTGTAAAATTTTGTCCCCATTTGAGGACAAGTTTAGATAGGGCAATTATAATCTATCCAAGAGAGGAATTCAACGTTACTCTCATCCTCTATCTACGAATTAACTCCTCTGTTATAGTGAGTCCATGAAAATCAGCGAACGCATCGTTAACAGCCTCCTCAGGGGGCTCTTTAGAATCTTATTTAAAGTTGACACTTCGCCCCTTAAAGAGGTGATGCAAGAGGGACCTGCTATAATAATCTCCAACCACATCTCAATCTTTGAGGGACCTCTCCTTTACGTCTTTATGCAACCTCGCCCCCTAATTGCCCTCGCCAAGAAAGAGCTTTGGGACAAAGCTGTAACGCGCTATTTAATGAATATCTGGGGCTCGATTGGGGTTGATCGAGAAAACATGTCGCGCCAAACACTCGAAGAGTGCTTTAATGCCCTAGATGCTAAAAATATCTTAGCTATCGCCCCTGAAGGGACACGTAGTAGCAATGGAAAGTTGCAACAAGGTAAGCCTGGTGTCGCATATATTGCCCATAAGAAGGGGGTTCCACTCATCCCGATAGCGACCATTGGGTTTGAAAATTTTTCTAAAAATATTAAACGCCTTAGACGTACTCCCATTACAATCGCTGTGGGCCCCCCCTTTGAGATTATACAAAAGGGGGGAAGGTTAGATGCCCAAACGCGTGAAGAGTTAATCGATGAGATAATGGTGCGTCTCGCCCTCCTCATGCCTCAAGAGCTGAGGGGCTATTATAGAGATCATAAGGGAGTCTTTAAGTTAACAGGAGAACTCTAGCTCTTTGACGACTGAGCCCAAAGGTTAATTTTCCCCTCTTCAGCCCATTTATCAATCTCTTGGAGCTCTGCATCACTAAAAGAGAGCTTCTCTAATGCACCCACATTCTCAACTATCTGCTGAGGGGAGCTGGCCCCTATTAGGACACTAGTCACCTCTGGGCGCCTCAGTACCCAAGCGAGAGCCATTTGAGCTAAGGATTGTCCCCTACGCTGTGCAATGGCATTAAGCCCCTCAATACGCTCCAGATTCTCTTTGGTAATTAACTTCTTGGAGAGGAAAGTGCCTGCAGTGGCTGCTCTACTCCCCTCTGGAATCCCTTTAAGGTATTTATCAGAGAGCATCCCTTGAGCTAAGGGGGAGAAACAGATAGTTCCAATGCCCAACTCATCGAGGGTAGAGAGGAGCTCCTTCTCCACCCAACGGTTCAACATTGAGTAGGAGGGTTGGTGGATTAAGATGGGGATATTGCGCCCCTTCAAGATCTCATAGGCGCGACGAGTATCTTCAGCTGAGTAGGAGGAGATTCCCACATAGAGGGCTTTCCCCTGCCTATAGGCACTCTCAAGGGCCCCCATCGTCTCTTCTAGGGGGGTATTGGGATCAAAGCGATGGGAGTAGAAGATATCGACATAATCGAGCCCCATCCTCTGTAAAGATTGGTCTAAACTTGCCAAGAGGTATTTACGACTCCCCCACTCCCCATAGGGGCCAGGCCACATGTAATAGCCCGCTTTAGTTGAGATTATTAACTCATCGCGGTATTGGGCAAAGTCTTGCTTAAAAATCTTTCCAAAATTGAGTTCAGCCGAACCAGCTGGGGGGCCGTAGTTATTGGCTAAATCGAAGTGGTTAATCCCTAGGTCAAAGGCAGTGTGGAGCATCTCTCGAGCATTCTCTAAGCTCGTTGTATCTCCAAAATTGTGCCACAGTCCCAACGAGACAGCGGGTAATTTCAAACCACTCTGGCCACAATAATTATATTTCATCCCTTTGTAACGATCTGCTTTAGCTACATACATGTAGTGCCTCCTCAATCTTAATATTCAGCTCTAAAGGTAACTATAACACATCTGAGAGGCAAAACTGAAAATAATGGTGCCTTCTTTTAAGGGGTGTGCTACTATGGGACTATGCAAATCGTAGAAGCTCAAACAAAAAAAGATATCAAAGATTTTGCCCTCTTTCCCAAGAGACTCTACCAAGATAGCCCCTATTGGGTCCCCCCCTTGTGGGGCGAAGAGATGAGTGCTTACGATGGTGAGACTAATGTGATGCTCAAGGGGAATGACCATGCCCTCCTCTTGGCTAAAGATTCTAATGGGGAAATATTAGGACGGACTCTCGTCTATATTGATAACCAATTCAACCAATTTTACAAAGCTAAGACGGGATTTTTTGGAGCCTTTGAGACAGTCGACGACCAAGTGGTCGCCTCAGCTCTTCTAGAGGCCTCGGTAGAGTGGCTACGTAGCCGCCAAATGGAAGTTATGAGGGGGCCAATTCATCCTATTGCCGAAAGCTGGGGGTTCCTCATTAAGGGGTACGACTCTCTACCAGTTTTGATGGCGCCCTACAATCCCCCCTATTACCACACTCTGATGGAGAACTTTGGCCTTGAAAAGGCGATGGACCTCTTTGCCTATGAGGTTGACCTAGATAAGGGGTATACAATACCAGAGCGCATAGAGCGTTTTGTCACCTTCTTCCAAACTAAAAACCGCCACTTCACCTGTCGTCCTATCGATGTTAAAAACCTTGTAGAAGAGGCTAACCATATTTGGAGAATCTCTAACTCTTCCCTCCTCGACAACTGGGGCTATGTACCTGTTGATGCTTCGGTAATCGAAGATATGATAAAACGGCTAAAAGATATCTTAGACCCCAACGCTGTCTGGTTTGTTGAAGATAAGGGGAGGCCAGTGGGGTATGCTCTAGGATTTCCTGACCCAAACCCCACCATCAAAGCAATTAAGGGGAAGATGTTTCCCCTCGGGTTTACCAAACTCCTCAAAGTGCGCTCCAAAGAGACTCGCTACCGCCTCTTCGCCTTAGCTGTCCTCCCTGAATACCACGGGATGGGGCTCGATGTTCTCCTCTATAAGAACCTCCACGATGCCCTAAAGGGGCGCCTAACCCTCCTTGAGGCTAACTACATCTTGGAGATCAACTGGAATATCCGTAACGCCCTAGAGAAGCTCAACATGGAGCGGACAAAAGAGTACAGAATCTACGAAATGGCCCTCTCTTAAGTGAAGTAAAAAGGGAGACTTCCCCCTAATGGGATATGGATGAGAGGTTAGCTGAGGAGATTAACCTCCTTTTAGAGACAAGGTTTAATTTAAAGAAGCTCTACCCCTACCAAGAGTTGGTGATCTATAACATCTTGGAGCAACGCAAAGAGTACCGCTATCAACTGGTAATTCTCCCCACCGGTAGTGGCAAATCAATCTGTTTTCAACTCCCTGCCCTTCTCCTTGAGGGGCTCACTATTATTGTCTACCCCCTCCTCTCTCTAATGCACGACCAAGAGCGACGCATAGGAGCTTTAGGGACCTCGGTTAAACTCCTTAAGGGGGGGCAGAGTTTTGAAGAGCGACAGAGGATCTTCAAATTAGCCAAAGAGGGAAATCTTAAGTTTATCCTTACCAATCCAGAAACACTCCAAATACCAACTGTCTTAGAGTCGCTCAAAGGGTGCAAAGTTGCCTTGATGGTAATTGACGAAGCTCACGCTGTCGTTCAATGGGGGGAGAGCTTTCGCCCCTCTTATTTGGGCCTCCCCCCTATTATAGAGTGTTTAAAGCCCCAACAAGTGACGGCCTTCACCGCTACCGCTTCACCTCTAATCATAGAGAGATTAACCGAGCTCCTCTTTAGAGGAGATAAATTTCACCTTGTCAGGGGAAATCCAGATCGTCCCAATATTAGCTATCGAGTCTACCCCACTCTCTCAAAGCTCCATACGATTAACCTCCTCCTTGCTAACGCTTTGCCCCTTCCAGCCCTATTTTTTTGTGCTACCCGTAAAAGGTGTGAACTCTTCGCCCAGAAAATCAAAGAGATTCACCCCTCCCTTGATGTCGCCTTCTACCATGCAGGGATGGAGAGTAGTGAGCGTAAAAATAGAGAGCAGTGGTTCTTTCAACAAGAGGAGGCGCTCCTCTTCTCAACCAGTGCCTACGGATTAGGGGTCGATAAACCTAATATTAGAAGTGTGATCCATGTCGACCTCTCTGCAGATATCGAGTCGTACCTTCAAGAGTCGGGGCGCGCTGGGCGGGACGGTGAGTTGGCTGAAGCAATTATCCTTCTCGACTATTGGCAAGAGACATCTCCCCTTGTAGAGGCGTGTCGCCAAACAGGGCAGTGTCGACGGGAAGCACTGTTGAACTTGATGGAGTTTGAGAGCGAGAGTTGCTCCTCTTGCGATGTGTGTGATGGGAACCCCATTGACCACCCTTTAGGGTTGAGAGAGATTAAACGTTTCGTAAAACGCTACCCCCTTTGCTACAATATGAGACAGAGTGCTCAACTCTTAACGGGAGAGGGGGGAAGGCCCCTTCTAAAGGGCAACCCCTTCTACGCCCTCTTGGCGGGGTGGCCTATGGAGGAACTCTACACAATCCTTAAACGGTTAGTTGATTTAGGTGAGATAAGAGAGAGTCGTAAAGGTCTCCTCTACCCTAGATTGAAGCCTCTTGGCGAGCCACCCTCCCCCCCTTTATAATCAGGTGGATCAAGATTGAGAGAATTAAAAGGGCTATCCCAGCGAGGGTTAAGCGATGGATCTCTTGGTCGCCTTCTACATGGTGGCTCAGCTTGAAATAGAACTCTACTAAGGTCCACACTCCGACTAAGGAGAACCAGATATCACCATAGATTAAGACCGCTAGGAAGTTGATTACCACCACTATAGAGAGGGAGATAAGGGTTAAGGTCCCTCTAGAGAAGGGGATGTATGAGGTGAAGGTGTTGTAGATGTACAAGGTAAACTCATTAACCGACACAATGCTAATCCACCCCAAAAAGACACTAAAAGGGAAGATTGTCCCAATACGGTATCCTAAAGAGGCATCCTTCTGTTGCACTCTAAGGTAGAGAATTACCAGAGAGACGAGGAGGACAAGGAGGGGTATCAATAGAGATATTTCAATTTTTATAAAACTGAAACCAATGGCTAGAGCTGCAACGAAGAACCAGATTCCCACTTTTCCAATAGGGTCTTCACCTCCCCCCTTACTACTCATTGCTATTTGGTAGATAGAGAAGAGAAAAAGGAGGGGGTAGATAATACTCCACACAATTTTATTAATAGAGAGAGTTTCGAAAATATCGGAGAAAATTGAGGAAGAGATCCCCTCATGCGCAGAAGAGAAAGGGAGTGATTTAGTTATAAAAAAGAGAGCCACTAGCGACAGTAGTGCGATGATGTTTATAACGGTTAATACTCTATTTTTCATTTGACCCACTTCTTCTCCCCATTTAGTACTAGTATTAGTACAAAGAAGTCGCCCTTAAGTTACATTTTTATGAGCATTGTCACCTTAGAAGAGAAACAGCGCCCCTTACGAGGCGCCGAAAGAAGGTACAATAAGATTAGTAAACGTTCTTCCACTCTGCAATGTTGCTTGGCTCAAATTTAATCAGTGGCCTAAGACCATCATAAGTCTAAATAATATCGTAAGAGCACTCTTTAACACTTCATTTCAATTTAGCAAATCCTACGACACTCAATGCCTAATAGGTGTGCTAGTTTCTCAATTTTATCACCTATGTGGCCAATACCGATTGCGCTATGGTGGGCTGGACCCGCTTTAGACCACTGGTCGACAAAAGCACGAGCACCTATGGGAAAGCGGTAGCGACTGTTGGTGTTTCCAATTTGAAGTGTCGGTCCTGGAACCGACTCCCCCTCTCCGACTAAGAGGAAGGTGCTTCCATTTGGCCCTTGTACATAGGCTAAGAGAGTAATAGGTCCATACTTAACACTCATTTGAATAGAGAGCCCTTTCCCTGGCTTACCGTGGTAGACAGGAAGCGGCACTAAGGAGACATCCCCCTCAGCAATCATCGGGTGAGCTGGTCCATCGTGGCCCCACAAGACAACGTCATCAACAAAATCCATCGCATAAAACTCTGCAAAAGAACCTCCAGCACCAAAGAGTGAGAGAATCTTCATAGCAATAACGTTCTTAACTTCACACTCCCCTGCAATGGGAATCCCAGCAGCGGTGAGCAGGGTATTTCCGGCAATTATAGAGGTGACAACATTTTCGTGCTCATTGCCATCGATTCCTTCGTAGTAATAGGCCATTGCCCCCAGTCTATTTTCCTTAATCAGCTCATCCAAGGCACACGATGTTTTGGCTGCCCTTTCAATCTCAAACTGATCGCACTCTGGTAAGACGTTGAATGCTTGATTGAATTGTTCTATTTTTTTCTCTACATCTTCATCTTTAACAGCCACCCTTAGTTTAGCTAAATAGTCCATCTCAAGGAGTTCAAAATGGCACCCAAGCACGGCGACGGCCCTCGTCACATCGGTGTAGACATCAAGCATGCCACAATAGTAGTGGCCAAGTATCCCGAACCTAGTATCTTTAAGTGTATCTTTTACCTTGATAGCACTAATCCATCCATCAATCTCATTCCATGCTAATTCATCATCAAGGTAACCTGTCACAATCTCGTAGCTGAGGTGGGCATTGTTAAAGACATGGGCAATTTCAGGGATACTACACGATTGGCAATTTGCCAGCCACTCCCCCGTCATCAATCCTCTGTCACCCAATGCATTAAACTTTTCATAATCTATTTGAGCTTCAGGTTGCAAATTGAGGATAATAATGGGGACTCCAACACTAAGGGCTACTGGCAAAACTGTGTGTGATAGTGCGTAAGTTGCAATGTATAAAAATATTGCTTCAACATTGTTACTCTTAAAATACTTCCCCACTTCGCGGGCAGTATCGGGGTTATCGACAAGCCCCCCATCGACTATTTCAACACCTTCATGTAATTGCATCCGCTTTACAATCTTCGCTTGATACCCCTCTAGACGCTCTCTAAGCCCTTTAAACTGGGGCCAGTAGGTGTCAAGTCCAATTCCATAGAGACCAATTACTGTTTTATTACCCATTCGTATCACCACTCCTTTATTCTAAATGAAAAACTTCAGTTAAATTTATGCAAACCGGTGAGTTATCAGGATTGACCTCCATTAGGTCTGCCATATAATCCCACCACTTACGCATGATGGGATCTTTAGCTAAATCTAGGGGGCTCTCCTCCTTTTTTTGAACAGCAAAGAGTTGTAAGGTTTTAGGTTCGAGAAAGATTGAGTAGTCACTAATCCCTCCACTTTTAATTAGCCTCGATAGCTCAGGCCAAATTGCGTCGTGCCGTCGTTTATACTCCTCAACACACCCCTCTTTCAATTGCATTATAAAAGCAACTCTTTCCATACTTCCTTCCCCTATTTTTCTAACAGCTTAGACCTGTA
>DUOJ01000093.1 GCA_012838895.1 Spirochaetales bacterium | reverse complement strand
TCGAAGCCTCCCTTTTACCCCCCTACTCTTTTGTGTGTGCTGCCGACAGTGGTGTAGAGAAGGCTCTCACCTTAGGCTTTCCAATTGATGTCGCTATAGGGGACTTTGACTCCCTAAAAGATCTCTCCCTTCTCAAAGGGCTTGAGATAAAGTGCCTCCCTAGGGATAAAGATATAACCGACAGTGAAGCTGCTCTTCTTCTCATAAAAGAACAAGGTTTTAACCACTATATTCTAATTGGAGGAGGAGGTAGTCACTTTGACCACCTACTCCATCTCTATTCCCTCTTTGAGAAGTATGGTCCCCCAATACTCTGGTTAACGGCCCTTGAGCGTATCTATTTAGTTAAAGAGAGCTTCACTAAAACCTTCCCCCTCAACACCACCCTCTCTATCATTCCAGCTCTAAGTAAGGGGAACTCAAGGGTCACCTCTAAGGGGTTAGTTTGGCCTTTAGAGAGCTACCTTATCTCAATGGAGAGTCAGAGTATCTCCAACAGAAATAGTGCCACAGAGGTAACTTTAGAAGTTGAAGGAAAGCCGGTATTCCTAATAGAGAGGAGACCTTCGCCCAGTAATTAAAAGGACAGATTGTCAGAGAGAAGTACCTTGATTGTACCAGACTCTTAGACTATCTTCGAAAACTCTTATCGCTTTAGTTTCGGAGGCATCCAATAGGAACCACCCATACCCCATTTCCCATTTGGAATGCGTATTGGGTACCGGTCATGACCATAAGAAACGAGGGAGGAGGGGTCTTATCGGTATCAATATTTTGGCTAAAGGCTATAAGTTTTTCAGCTGCCTCCTCTATCTCTCCGGCTCCTAACTTTATCTCCACAGCAGCCCAACGCTCATCTCTAAGTAGAATAATTGCATCGACCTTAACTCCATGCTGGTCTCTATAATGGTAGAGTGAGCCATCCAAACTTTCGGCATAAATCCTTAAATCTCGTATGCACAGTGATTCGAACAAATATCCAAATGTTTTAATATCTTGAAGGATTCTTGAACCATTCGCTCGCAGCGCAGCTACTGCAATAGATGGGTCGGTAAAATGACGTTTTGCTGTAGTACGAATAGCACGTTTGGAGCGCAAATGAGGGCCCCACGCGGGAAGATCTTCTACCACAAACAAGCTTTTTAATGCATTCAAGTATTCATTGATGGTCTTTTCAGAGATATCCTCATTATTAGATTTAAGATCTCCGACAAGTGTTTGTGTATTTGCTTGAGTTGAGATATTTCGAGCTATTGATCTCAACAGCGCATATACACGATCTGGATTGCGTTGGATACCATCAATTTGCGACATATCTTGATGTACAACTGAATCGACATAGTTGTAGACAGTTTTGAGCGCATACTGCTCATCTTCAACCCCAATCGCTTCCGGCCAACCCCCTCGGGCAAGTACAAATGCAAGACGCTCAATAGTTATAGGGCTCTCTGAGAACATACCACTCTTTCCAGCAAACAAATCTTTCAATGCTATTTCTCCGGTAGATTCACCCGACTCAAACAATGACATTGTATACATCTTCAGCCTACTGATGCGACCAGTGCCTGAGTGCATATCTTTTGTGAGCGGAGGTACCACAGAGCCAGTCAAAATGAATTGCCCACGAGCTCGTCGCTTATCGATTGCAAATCGAACCGCATTCCATAGAACTGGCGCCATTTGCCATTCGTCGATTAAACGTGGAACATCCCCTTCTAAAAGTTTTGAAGGTTTTGTCTTAGATAGCAATATATACTCTTCACTATGGTCAGGATCTTGCATATAGAGGATACTCGCGGCAACCTCCTCAGCAGTTCTTGTTTTTCCACACCATTTTGGTCCAACAATGAGCACAGCTCCAGAAGTTGCTAAAGAAAGTTTCAAAGCATCGTCTATAATTCTCGGTAAGTAGTTATCTCTCATACAATACCTTCTTTTTATATAGTTGTATTGTACAAGCCAAATAGGGCTAAGTCAACGTCAACTTCCATGTTTGTCCTAACTATACTTCCATATTTGTCCTAACTTCACTTCCATGTTTGTCCTAACCATACTTCCAAATCACATAATACTTGTATATAATGTGATATTTCTCACACTTTTAGTGTGTTTTATGTGATATATCAGAGGACTTTGTACATTTATGCTACAGTCATCTATAACACTTAGCATGAACGTACAAGAAGGGCGAGTAATATCGGATGAAGAATCTAAGATCCTCAGATTAGCTCAAGAGAAAAATTGAACTAAGAGTTAGAAAGGACGGCTTGTTGTTAGGAGGTGATAGATAAAAGGCTGAATTCACACCTTCTTGCTAAGAATTTTGCGTTTTTTGTACCAACGCCAATAGTATCTTCATTGTCATCAATGAGCGTATGGTATTGATTTGTTTCGGTTGGATCTGGTCGCACTTCCATTCTTCGTTCAAAACGGTGTTTTGCTGAAAACCAAGCAATAGCTTTAAGGGGAGAACGTACATTTTTTTTAAGCGATTGAAAAACAGTTTCTTTACACCGACCACCTTCACGATCAACTGATAAGGAAGATGTTTGCTTGAATGCAGCAGAAGATGGGCGGTTGGTCTCATCATTCCAAACAAAGGGATTAATTAAAACTCCCCTATAAAGAGTTTCTTGAGGTTCAACACATTTAGGATTCATTTAGCTTAGATAGTTGTTTTTTGATTTCTTCTAATTCGGTGAACTCATGTGTTCCTCCACCAATTAGTTCTATATCATCAAAGAGGGCAATCTCAAACCGATCTTCATAAATCCCAATCTCAAGGGACTTATCTCCATTGTCATATTCAAATTGGATTGATTCTCTTCCAGTAGGAAATATCTTTAACCCATCTTTAGGTACATCTGGAAGCATCATTAACGCATTTTCGATGACTGAGGTAGGGATAGCTTTTGCTTTATCTCCATTCCAACCATTTTCAAGATTTTTGAAAGAATGGATTATTGCATCAAAAGTTGAAATATGAACAACCTTAGTGTCTGTAGCATTCTTAAAAATTATTGGACGACGACCAAAGGTTTCTGACTGTTTTTTCTGTTTAAAGAAGTCATTATACATATGAAACGCCGAAGAGGCAGAAACAGCATACGCCATAATCTTACTCCATACAAAAATAATACTCTTAAAAAATTCAAAAAACAAGTAAAGACAATTGAAGTGATTCAAAAGAGCTTTTGGGACAAGTTTTACCGTACCGTTAGAACGCCTGTGCAAGTTCTGTCAGTTTGAACTTCAATACTCTTTATTGGCTAAAAATTTTAATCATCTTCTGTGTAAAAGGGCCAATTCCTCAGACTCATAAATTACCTCTTGAAATATCTTAATGACAGCTATGGCTAAATATTATACAATGCTGTTATTACTACTTGCGATTGTTAAGGGAAGAAAATGAGCGATAATTATAAAACAATGGGTGAGCGTGCCCTTATGCATGGCCCTTTAGAGGCTCTTTTTTGTTGTATTGGAGACCCTGTTATTGGTAACCCCACCCAGATTATGGTGGAAGATGCCTTTGAAGAGATTGGCTTTGCAGGGAGATATTTGACTTGTACTGTCGCTACTGGCTCAGTCAAAGAGGCTATTGAAGGGATTAAAGCATTGGGCTTCGCTGGAGCCAATGTAACCGCCCCCCACAAAGTAGAGGTAATCCAATACCTAGATGGCCTTACTGAATCGGCCCGCCTCAGTGGTGCCGTTAACTGTATTTACCGTGAGGGGGACAAACTTATTGGCGATAACACCGATGGCAAAGGATTTCACACCTCAATCGAGTTAATTAAACCGGTAGAGGGGATGAAAGTGTTGGTCTTAGGAGCTGGTGGAGCAGCTCGGGCAATTATTACCGAATTGGCCCTCCACAAAGCTGGTTCCATTACCATTGCCAACCGCACTTTGGAGAAAGCGCAAGCGATTGTCGATACCCTCTCTAAAGAAGTTTCTACAAAACTGGACGCTATCAAACTAGAAGACCATTTCGCAATTGATAAATCGTGGGACCTTGTGGTTCAAGCCACCAGTGTCGGCCTCTTTGCCCCCCAAGAGGGCTTAGACTTGGTTTGGGAGAAGGGCGAGAGGATCGCCGCTGATGTTGTCTTTAACCCAATAGAGACCCAATTCCTCAAGGCTGCCCAAAAGGCAGGCGCTACTTGCGTTGATGGCCTGGGGATGTTGGTCTACCAGGGGGCAATTGCTATTGAGAAGTGGAGCCAGCGAAAGACCAATTTTGCAACGATGAAAGAGGCACTAGAGAGGGCGTTCTCTCTCTAGAGAAGGATATTATGGCTAAGAAAAAGAGGGAAAAGGAAGTTAAGTTCTCCAAAAAATTGCAACGGATAATTAAACTCTCCAACCAACTGAATGGAGGCATTAAGAGTTACGATTTAACCGAAGCCCAAATTGATGAGATTAACCGACGCTCCCTTCCTAATAACAGGATTAGCCGTAAACTATTTAAAAAGCCGGCCAAAGGCGTCTCTTCAGACACCTTTATTATTCCTGTTGAAGAGGGGGTGGTAACAGGCTACTTCTACCAAACCGAAGATAAAAAGCAACAGATATCTAACCTACGCCCCCTCATTGTCTTCTACCATGGAGGGGGGTGGATTTGGGGTAACATTGAGGCTTATGACCTAATGTGTCGTCGCGTTTGTGCCCTTACAGGGGCCCCAATCCTCTCAATTGACTACCGCTTAGCCCCCCACCATAAATTCCCCATTCCCGTCGAAGATTGCTATAACGCCCTCGAGTGGGCAACCCAAGGGGCCCGCTTCTGGAAGATAGACCCTGAGAGTATCTATGTGATGGGTGATAGCGCTGGAGGCAACTTAGCGGCAGTAGTGTGCCGCATGGCCCGCGACCGCAAAGGCCCCCCCATTGCAGGTCAGATTTTAATCTACCCCAGCACCGATGGGCGTCTACGCACCCCTTCCGTCAACAAGTTTAAAGATAGTCCCACTTTAACCAGTCGCGAGATGCAGTTCTTTATCCAATGCTACCAAAGGGAGCCCAAAGATATCTTAAACCCCAACTTCTCCCCCCTCTTGGCCAAAGATTTCTCCCGCCTCCCACCAGCTTTGATTATTACAGCCGATAACGACCCCCTTTTAGATGATGGAAAAATGTATGCAGAGGCACTTGCCTCAGGCGATACTCCTGCCAGATACCTTGAGTGTAAAAATACAGTTCATGGTTTCTTTGGATTCCCCGAGGCTGATGGGAGAGAGGAGAGCGATGCCGCTATCATGCAGTTCCTCAATGGTCGGGCAATTGAGAGTATTGAGCTGATGAAACTTAGAGAGTACCGCCACCTCCTTAAGAGGGAGAAGATGGTCGCTGCCAAAGCTAATAAAGGGTTAATCTCGTTCGAGATCGAATAGGTGCCCAGAGCGCCGTAACGTAGGAATCTTCCCAATCAAGAGCCCCACCGATTCCCTAAAGAATCCATATTTTTTGTCATCAGTGGCTGAGAAATAGCAGTACCAACACTCCTCATCACTCTTGTAGCGGATATCGGCTCCGATGATATGGGCACTCGCCCACCCCTTCTCGGCAGGTACTAAGGCGGGGGCCCCTTTCCGCCTCTCCCAATTGAGCCCATCCTTGCTTGAGAGGACCGACATCCCTGAGACCTCTTTTTGACGCTTTTCATCCCAGTAGCGCCCATTTTGGAGGGCGACATAGAGCTCACTCCCTTTATAGACACTTAAGCGCCCAGGAGCGAGAGAACGGTAGCGATCGTTAGGAACCGCCTCAATAATAGGTTTTGGCCCTTCTAGGACAAAGGGGTTATCGAGCTTAGCCGAGAAGGCGCTACAGATGTAGCGGGGGGAGGAAGGGTTACGTCCCACTTTAGAGGCGCCAAAGTAGAGGCGGTACCCCCCATCAACGGCAAGGAGTTGGGGGTGACTAATAAAAGGCTTCCTCATATAGTCGCCGGCACAAAGAATCTCTTTAGCCTCTAAGAGGTTTCGCGGTTCACTCCACAAAAAGAGGTCGCTGCTACTGCGCATTTCGATGTGAGAATCCACCACATGGTTTTTACGCATCCGCTTAGTCAATTTCTCAGCAAAGGGGATGGGGCGACCGTGCCGCTCATAGACAATATGGAAGAGCCCTCGCTCTTTGAAAAGGAAGGGGAACTTCCCCCTCACCTGGACAACTCCCATCGGGTCCCATCGAATTCCACTATCACTGGTGTAGTGTTGTATCCCAAGCCAAGAGTGGGCAAAGAGGTGCCACTTCCCATCGGGAGACTCTTCGGGGAAGAGGAAGGTGGGAGAAGAGAGACGGGGGACATACCACACATCGGGAATAACAGGCTCATCACTAAAGGGGTACCATGAGGCCTCTAAAAGTTGTTCATAGGGTGGCTCGCGCATCGCTTATTGCTCCCCTCCCTTACCCCTCTTGTTGCCAAATATAGGGGCGAGGTATTTCTCCATATCAAATCTCTTGTTGAGACGTTGCACGATAAATCCATAAATAAGGAAACTCCCCCCAATCGAGAGGAGAGAGATTAACCCCATCACAATTGGTATTGCCCCCTCACCAACATTTAAGAGGCGCACTGCTATCACTAAAAAGAGGAGAAAAAGGGCCACCGTCAAAACTATATTAAAGAGGGTTGCCCCAATTACGAAGAGGAAAGTATTAACTTTCTTGCCCATTTTCCACCCCCTTTTTCCTGTTAAAAAATATGATGTTGATAAAAAGTAAAATGCCACACACCACAACGGCTGAGTCGGCAATATTAAAAGTGGGCCACCTTTGATACCCAAAAAGGCCATACACCTTCACACTAATAAAATCGACCACCCCAAGGGGCCTAAAGATTCGGTCAATCAGATTACCCACCCCGCCACCAACTATCCCGGCAAAAAGCCAGCGCTGAAATTTTGTCAATTCGTCAAGTTTAATAGTTAAGGTGACAAAGAAGGCGAGCAAGACAAGGGGAAAGGCGATGAAGAGCCACCGTTTAGCCACTGGAGAGAGGCCACTGCCTAAGCCAAATCCAATCGCCTTGTTACGAACATGGCAAAACCAGAGAAAATCATTTAAATAAGAGGCAGCCACTTGGTTTAAAGGGATCTTTGCCACCACAATCGCCTTTACCACTTGGTCAAGAAGAACTACACCCAATGTGAGGACAAATGGTAGGTAACGCTCCCTAAATTTCACACTCATAATGAGACTATCCTACTACAGGGCAGTGGGAAATTCAATGAAAGTGGTCTCTAAAGAGAACTTAGCACTCAACTCTTTAGCCACCTCTTTAACACCAAAGACTTCGGTGGCATAGTGGCCTCCACTAATCATCGTCTTGGAAGCCTCCTTGCAGTAGGCGTACATGGTGTGGGAAGTCTCCCCTGTTAAGAAGGCATCGAGGTTGAGATCGATTGCCTCCATTAGCGAATCGGGGGCACCTCCGGAGACAATTCCTAGGGTGTTAATCTCGGGGGAACCAAACTCCATAATATGGAGACCAGTTGCTGATGAGAGACCCAACTTTTTAGCAATCTCAAAAGGGGTGGTCGCCTTGGCAAAGCGCCCTCGGTAGCCGATGGGAATACCGTGGTAGTAACCAAATGGTTCCACCTCCGCCAACCCTAGCAGGCGGGCCATAGTGGCGTTGTTACCCAGTTCGGGGTGGACATCGAGGGGAAGGTGGGCCGCTAAGAGGGCTATATCGTTGTTCAAAAGGGTTGCAATCCTCTCATAGTGAAGCTCGGTAATAGCAATAGGTTTACCCCAAAAGAGGCCGTGATGGACAAACAAGGCGTCACACTTCAGTTCAGCTCCCCTTTTAAAAGTCTCTAAAGAGGCATCAACCGCGACTCCCAACTTCTTCACCTCTTTACCGGGACGCCCCACTTGAAGCCCATTTAGGGAGGAGTCGAGGGCAACAAACTTATCGAGTTCCAATCTCTCTCTCAGATATGCAGTTAACTGTTCTATTTTCATGTCTCCAGTATAAAGAGTTGACATCAATTATTCCACTCCCTATAGTGAGCGCATGGCAGAATTTAAGGTTAAGAGAAGGGAACTGACGAGTGAAGAGGCCCTCTTCTGTTACGACCCCGCTCTAGTTGAGTCGTGTGAAGCAATCCCCACCCAACTAAGTTTGATTGGGCAACCGCGTGCTATGCGGGCCCTAGAGATGGCTCTAGCTATTAAGGGGAAGGGGTACAACATCTTCGTTAGCGGAGAGGCTGGCAGTGGGCGCTCAACCGCGATAAGATTGGCAACCGCCCCCCACCTTAGTGATATCTCTGTTCTCAAAGATATCGCCTATATCCACAACTTCCATAACCCCTCCTCCCCCCAAAGCTTAACCTTTGCCGCCGGAGAAGGGAGAGCCTTCATGGTGGCCATGAATAAATTCCAAAGCGACCTAAGGCGGGCTATTGAAGAGGGACAAGAGCCCTCAATCGTGGCTAAGGAGCTTATAAAAGAGCTCTCAACTCAATTTAAGGGACCCAAGATAGAAAATTACCTCCGTCAAGTAAAACACGATATTGAAGAGTACTCCCCCATTATTAAACAGCGTTACGACGAGATTAAGGAGAGCTTCTTCTTGCGCTACAGCGTCAACCTCTTGGTTGACCATGGACAAACTACTGAGCGTCCCCTCATCTTTGAGACCCACCCCACCTTTGCCAACCTCTTCGGCTCCCTCGATAACCCCCCCGAGACTAAGGATGAGTGGTACCTCCCCTTCCTCTCAATTCGGGCCGGTTCCCTCCTACAAGCTGCGGGAGGATTCATTGTAATCAGTGCTGAAGAGATGTTGACCGTTGATGGGCTTTGGGAGGCCTTTAAGCGCTTTCTCTCCACCTCGACCCTGGTGATTCAAAATGCTGCCCGCCAAGCAGGAATTAGACCGGAGCCTCTCCCCCTTCCCGTTAAAGTGATCTTAATTGGGAGTGAAGCCTCCTACGACGCCTTTTGTGACAACGATGACGACTTTTTAAAACTCTTTAAAATCTTAGCCGAATTTGACTACACCATGGCAGCCACCAATGAGAACATCGCCAGTACTATCGGCTTTATAGAAATGGTGAGTCGCGAAGAGGAGCTCTTAGAGGCCGACTCAAGTGGAATAGCCGAACTCTTGCGCTTCAGTGCTTTTATAGCGGAGAGCCGGGAAGAGTTGACCACTCAACTCTCTCTAATCAGCGACCTCCTCCACGAAGCCGATTACTGGGCCAAAGTGGAAGGGCTCAAGACAATCACCAAAGAGGCGGTCCTCCGCTCCATAGATGAGCGTAACTATGTCTCGAGTGTCAGTGAGAATCGGATCTTTGATGAGATCTCTACCGGTGAGATGATTATCGCACTTGATGGAACCAAAGTAGGAGTGGTCAACGGCCTCGCAATTTTGGACCGCGGGGGCTTCTCCTTTGGGACACCAACGGTTATCAGTGCCACTGTAGCTCCCGGCAATGAGGGGATTGTCAATATTGAGCATGAAGCAGGACTCTCGGGCGAGATTCACGATAAGGGGCTCTTAATCCTCGAGGGGTACTTGCGGAAGAGCTATGCTAGAAACTTCCCCCTCTCAATCTACTCAGGGATTTGTTTTGAGCAATCGTATGGTGAAGTTGATGGCGACTCAGCCTCCTCAAGTGAGCTCTACGCCCTCCTCTCGGCCATTGGAGAGATCCCCATAAAACAAAATATTGCCGTTACCGGTTCAGTTAACCAGATGGGTGAGCTTCAACCGGTAGGGGGCATCAACGAGAAGATAACCGGCTTTTTCAATATCTGCCGCCGTCTCGAGTTGAAGAACCACCCCGGCGTTATTATCCCGGTCCAAAATATTAAGAGCCTAATTCTCCCCTACGAGATAATCGAAGCAATTGAGCGGAAAGAGTTCCATATCTACCCCATTCAGAGAATCGATGAGGGGATGGAAATCTTAACCGACAGACCCTCAGGCGCGCGCAACCAGAAGGGGAACTTCCCTATCGATACCCTCAACCGAACTATCGAAGATCGTCTCAAACACCTCTACGAATTGAGTCGCCCCCAATCCTAACACTTGCGTTTACAAATATCTTCCTTACGGCGCCAGAAGTTGGCGAAGAGGAAGAGGGAGAAGATGAAGGTTAAGAAGTCGGCAATGGGTTGACTCAGCTGAATCCCCAAGATTCCAAAGATGGGGGGCAATATTAAAATTGCCGGGATAAAGAAGAGCCCCTGACGAGAGAGGGCGGTAAACGAAGCTTGTGCTGACTGCCCCACCGACTGGAACATCATTGAAATAATTATATTAACAGCCTGTAAAGGCATCAATAGTGACTGGAGGCGCATCGCTAAAGCTCCAATTCTCACCACCTCAGGGTCGCTCTTGATGAAGAAGCGCATAATTGTAGGGGCAAAGATGAACCCAATTGTCCCAATAATAAAGAAACCCATAACCCCCACAAGGAGGGAGAACTTAAAGGCCCCCTCAAGGCGGTCGATGCGTTTAGCCCCCCAGCTGAAGCCGGCTACCGGCTGAAACCCTTGCCCAAAGCCAATCAAGGCTGAGCCCATAAACTGCATGGTGCGAGAAACGATAGTCATCGCGGCAATAGCGGTGTCGCCAAAGGGGGCCGACCCCTTGTTGAGTAAGACCATCGAGATACTGGCCAACCCTTGACGGTAGAAGGCGGGCATCCCTGTACTAATCACATCACGATAGATCCACCCCTCAAACCTAAACTTAGAGAGGGAGAGGGTAAGGATCGACTTCTTTCTAAAGTAGAAAGAGAGGAGGATTAAGAAGGAGACAAACTGGCTGAAGACGGTGGCAATGGCAGCCCCCTTGATCCCCATCTTGAAGCCAAAGATTAGAAGGGGGTCGAGAGCTACATTTAAAACAGCCCCTACCACAATCCCTCGCATCCCTAAAGCGGCATTCCCCTCGGCCCTCAAGTTGGTGTTCATCACAAAGGAGGCTGCCATTATGGGGGCACCTAGGAGGATAATCCCCCCATAATCTTTGGCATAGGGGAGAATCGTCTCAGTTGAACCTAAAAGGCGCATAAAGGGGGTTAAGAAAGAGAGTCCCCCAATCAAGAGGAGCCCACCAATGCCAAGGGCAGTGAAGAAGATTGTTGAGAGGACCTGATTGGCCTTCTCATCTTCTCGAGCCCCCAAAAGGCGCGAGACAAGATTACCCGACCCCATCCCCAGCGTCATTCCAATTGCCTGAATAATCGCCATTAAGGCAAAGACGACCCCCACCGCTCCACTGGCTTGAGCACCAAGGCGACTTACAAAGACAGTATCGGCCATGTTGTAAAAGGTGGTGACTAGCATCGAGATGATTGTAGGGACCGATAAAGAGGTGATAAGACGCGACACCGGCGTCTCTATCATCCGCTTATAATTCTCCTCGACGGAGAGGCGTTTTGTCTGGATAAGGCTCATCAATATTCCCTCTGATTAACTTGGTTGAACCAAGTGCTCATAAGTATGCCAAATGCGACCGAGACATTCAATGACCCCTTTCGCCCATAGAGGGGGATAGTGACCCTCCCCAAAGAGCGCTCAGCGGCAGCGAGCATAGCGGGGCTCACCCCCAACTCTTCAGAGCCAATAATGGCTACCCCCTCTTGGGGAAACTCAAAAGTGGTAATCGCTTCGCCCCCACTCTCAAGGGCAAAGAGGGGGCGACCTCTCAAAAGCTCAATAAGTTCCCCCTCTTCGACACTCTGATAGGGAATCTCCTCCTGACACCCCCGACCGCTACGCATGGCGCGGGGATGGCTGGGGGCGGCTGATGGCTCAACTAGGTAGATTTGCTCAACCCCAAACGACTCGGCTGTTCTAAAGATTGAACCCACATTGAAGGGGGAGCGAAGGCGGTCTAATACTAAGGTAAAGGGGTAGGTTTGGCGCTCCCCCTTCCCCTCCTCTCTCTCTTCAAAGTCCCAGTCTCCCCTCTCAATATTTAACGATTGCTGTAAAAGGAAGAGGGCATCGGAGAGGGGCCACAAGATCTCCTCCTCAAGATTAATCTCTAAAAGCTTAGATCTAATTAGAGGGTCATCTACCTCTCCCAAGAGAATGGCAATAAGACCTTCCAGATAGTCTTTATCTATACTTTGATTGAGACGTAACTTATTTTGAAAGGACTCTAAGAGGCGGAGAGACTTGCGCACTTTAGTCCCTTGGGGGAGGGTGGCTAGTTTTTTTAAGGTAATCATTCACCCCTCTCGGGATAAATACAAAGGGCAAACTCCCCCTTAATTGAGGGGCGTGAAGCAAACTCCCGCTCCACCTCAAGGGCACTTCCTTCAACAAACTCCTCGTAAATTTTAGTCATCTCACGCCCCACAAGGAGTGCTCTGGTGGGGGCCAATTGGGCCAGCTCACCCAGCAGTTTAACAACCCTAAAGGGGGATTCGTAGATGATGAAGGCTTCGTTGCGCTCAAGGAGCTCTTCTAGGCGGCGCTTACGCTTCCCCTCCTTAATGGGCAAGAACCCTTCAAAAAGGAGACTCTTACCGGTGAGACCGGCAACTGAGATGAGGGCTGCTAAGGCTGAAGGGCCGGGGATAGGGACCACCTTAAACCCCATTTGACGGGCTAAGGCGACCACTTTAGCTCCAGGGTCACTAATTCCTGGGGTCCCTGCATCTGAGAGGTAGGCTATATTGTTCCCCTCCTCCAAGAGTTTCACTATCCCTTTGGCCGACTCCTCTTCGTTGTGGGCATGGGTGGCGATGAGGCGCTTGCCTGAGATTGAGAGGTGGTTTAAAAGACGCAGAGTATGACGGGTATCTTCACACGCCACGACATCAACCTCTTTTAAGGTCTCAATAGCCCTCAGCGTGATATCCCCCAAGTTCCCAATTGGCGATGCGACCATGTAGAGTGTTCCCATGAATTGTATTGTAGAGGTTAAATGAGCCATGTGCAATGGTAAATTTTACCATTAGAAATGAAAGAAACCCCAATTCCCCCCTATTTTTGAGTTGGCACGCCAATTGCATTGTCAAATTGGTGATGAGTGTTAATATTATTTCAAAGGAGTTGTTATGAAAGTTTTTAAGAGAGTACGGGGGATTGTGAATGCCAACCTCCACGCCAAACTCGATAAGATGGAAGACCCTGAAAAAATGATCCGCCTTATGTTGACTGAGATGGATGAGACCCTTATTGAGGCTAAGAGTTCAACCGCTGAGAGGATGGCTAATAGAGCCCTTATCTTAGAGGAGATCAAAGAGGCTAAAGAACTAAAAGGGCGCTGGGAGAAGCGGAGTGAATTGGCGGTCGACAAAGAGAGAGATGATTTAGCCCGTGAGGCGATCTTAGAGAAGGGACGCATCAATCGACGTCTAGAAGCGCTCAACGAGGAGCTTAAGCAGATCGACTTTATCATCGCCTCGATGGATGAGCAGATAGCTAAGCTTGAGGCCAAGCGGGAAGAGGTGCGCGACAAACAACGGATTCTAATCCAAAGAGCACTCCATGCCCAAGAGAAGAAGAAGGTAGTTGAGGCGCTGAGGGCAATCGACTCCAGTCTCCCCTATCGTCGCTTCAGCGAGCTGGAGGAGAAGATTGAACGCCTAGAGGCTGAGGCTGAGATGGCCGACTTCTCCCCCTCAGCAACTAAAGAGAAAGAGTTTGCCAAACTAGAGAGTGATAGTGAAGTTGAAGCTGAACTGGCGAAGCTAAAGGCGCAGCGTAAAGGTTAACCCCTCTCCAACTCCTCTTTATATTTCCGATAGAGGCCCCTAAACTGGTCATAGGTCAATCCTAACAGTTTGGCGGCCTCTTTTTGACTTCCCCCCCCCTTTTCTAAGGCCCTAGAGAGAAATGAGCGATCCAACTCCTCTTTAGCCCTACTATAGTGGTTAAGGGGGCGACTTCTCTTCTCCTCCACCTTCTCACTTTTTTGTGCATAGGGGTTCTCAAAGGGGTTAAAGATTACAGAGTTAATCACCCCCCCATCACAGCGGTAGACTGCGCGCTCAATAACGTTCTTTAACTCCCGTACATTACCGGGCCAAGGGTAGGCTAAGAGCTCCTCTTTAAGGTCATCAGAGAAGATGGGAATCTCTTTTTTACCACACTCGTGGGCCATTTTAGCAGCAAAGAATTCGGCGAGTAAGATAATGTCATCACCTCTCTCCCTTAAAGGGGGGAGAAAGAGGACTTCAAAAGAGAGGCGGTCTAAAAGGTCTCTCTTAAACTTCCCCTCCTCCACTAAGGTGAGAAGGTTGGTATTGGTGGCCCCCACAATCCGCACATCAACCTCATGGGTCTTAGAAGAGCCCACCCGCTCAAAGGTACCATACTCAACGACCCTTAAAATCTTCTCTTGCACCTCGAGGGGGATGAGACCAATCTCATCGAGGAAGAGGGTCCCCCCTTCAGCCTCTTCAAAGCGCCCTTTCCGTGCTTTGATTGCCCCCGTGAAAGCCCCCTCCTCATACCCAAAGAGTTCACTCTCAATTAGTGAGGGGGGAAGGGCGGCACAGTTGACGGTGACCAACTGCTTTTGCCATCTGGGGCTGAGGTAGTGGAGGCGCAAAGCTGCCAACTCTTTACCACTCCCCCGCTCCCCAATTAAGAGGACACTGCGGTTGACACCAGCTACGCGACTGATCTGTTGCTGGAAGTTAAGGAAGACTTCTGACTCCCCCAAAGGGGTTTTGTAATAGCCGGGCCGCTCTTCAACCATAGGTTTATTCTACCACATAATGGTAAAATAAACCAAAACAATCTCTTCTCTTTTCCCCTTTTCCCCCTTGAAAGGGCTAAAAGAATGTTTCATAGTAGTTTTAGGGGTTGGCACGCTTATTGCTTTTACTAAAGGTAAGAGAATTAAGAAGGAGTTTGAATATGGGAATTTTTTCACGCTTTATGGATATCGTAAATGCCAATATAAATGCCCTCCTTGATAAAGCCGAAGACCCCGAGAAGATGGTACGTCTCATGCTACAAGAGGTGGAGGATACCCTAATCGAGTTAAAGGCTTCGTGTGCTGGGGAGATGGCTAAGAAGGCGAGCGCCGAGCGCCACCTCAAAGAGGTTGAGGCTCTAATTGAGCGGTGGCTCCAAAGGGCAGAGTTGGCCCTCTCCAAAAATAGGGAAGATTTGGCCCGCGAAGCGCTCCTTGAGAAACACCGCTCTCAAGCCGATTTAGAGCGCCTCAAAGAGGAGGTTGCCTCCCTTGATAAGGAGGTCTCTAAGTGTAAAGATGATATCACCAAGCTAGAGGAGAAGCTGGCCACCTTGCGAGCTAAGCATAAAAATATTGTTGAGCACCCCTCAGAGCAAGCGAAGGTAAAGGTTTCACGAGAAGACCTTCAACGCTCCACCAACGAACGCTTTGAGCAGATGGAGCAACAGATTGACCGGATGGAGACGAATGCTTTTGGTGAGCGGGCAGCACGCGACTTGGAGGAGAAATTTATCAACCTCGAGCAGATGGATGAGGTTGAAGCAGAACTTGAAGCTCTTAAGAAGAGGAGAGAAGAGGAGTGAAATCGTTTTTCCCCTATTTAATACCGATTGTCGCTATTGTGACCCCCTTCCTCTTTACTGTGTGGGTTATTAAAAACAAGCGAGACTCCAAAGAGGAGAAAAAATACAGGGCAGAACAGAAGAGCTACAGCGAGATGCAAGAAGCTGAACTAGAGAAAGAGTTGAGTGACTTGATTAGAAGAATAGAAAACTTGGAAATCCTCTTGAAGAGTCGCAAGGGGAGTAAGGAATAGATTATGGCAACAAAGAGACTATATAGGTCACGTGAAGGTAAAGTGTTTGGGGTGTGTCAGGGGATAGCCGATTGGAAAGAGCTCCCCGTCGATGTGTTGCGCCTCATTGTGGGGATCTCAATTTTGGTCACCGGGCTTTTTCCAGGAATTTTAATCTACGCTGGTATAGCCCTTTTCCTCCCCCTTGAGCCGCGGTATGCCCAAGAGCAAAGTAGCAGGGGGCACAAAGAGGACCTCAGCGAGATGTTTGAGCGCCTCAAACGACGCGTTCAAGGAATGGAAGAGGAAATTTTCGACAAAGAGCGCGACTGGGACCAACGCTTTTATGATGGGGAGTAACTCCCCATTTTCACTTGACAAAAGAGAGCATAATTATTATTAGTTAGGCAGCTAACAATTTTAGGAGTCTCTTTTGTTTAATAACCTTCCCCTACTTGCCCAAGTTACCCGTCTCCACTTCTTACGGGCCCACGCGCTCCTCTCAGAAGTGGGAATCCATCCAGGACAGTATCCCCTCTTAGAACTTCTCCACTCTTCTCAGGGGATGAGTCAACACGAAATAGCTAGAAAATTGATTATAAAGCCATCGACCCTCACCGTGATGCTGAAGCGCCTTGAGAGGGATGGGATGGTTGATAAGCAGAGAGACCCCAACGATAAAAGGATCTTTAGAATTTACCTCTCCCCCCTCGGCGAAGAGGTCCTCGCCGATGGAAATAGACAATTTATGCGATTAGAAGAGGAGCTCTACCAAGGATTTTCAAGCTCCGACCACGAAACATTTAAAAATTTGGTAACCTTGATGCGCAACAATCTCCTCACTTCACTAGACAAGGAGGGGCAGTGGTGTCCATCTTAAAATACCTGAAAGAGTCACGACTCCCCATTATCTTTGTAGTTATTCTATTAATGGTTAAAGTGGTGACCGACTTAGTCCTCCCCCTCTACACCTCGCAGATTGTCAATGTAGGGATCCAACAGGGGGGCATCGACTCCGCTATACCAATCGCCTTGACTGAAGAGACCTTTACAGCCCTTGAAGAGCACTTTGAAGATAAGGAGCTCCTTAGAGCTGCCTACCGCTACGACGCAGATCAAGGAGGCTATTTCTTAATCAACCATCCCCAAATAGGGGAAGAGGCGATGGAAGAAGCCCTCGCAAAGATAAGGATAACCGACCCCGAAGGGTTGCGTGAACAGGCGACCTACCAGCAGATTCGAGATGAGTATCTGGAGTTAGGAATCGATGTTGCAAAGATCCAGAACCGGTACATCCTTAAAACTGGCGCCAAGATGATTGGTGTTTCACTAATCAGTGCCCTCTCGGCTATTTTAGTCGCCCTCAACGCTTCGCGTAGCGCTGCCCGCTTTGGCAGACGCCTCCGCAAAGAGGTGTTCTCCAAGGTGGTCTCCTTTAGCCAAGCCGAGATGAACAACTTCTCCACCGCCTCCCTCGTTACCCGTAGTACCAACGATATCCAGCAAATCCAACATTCGTTTGTGATGATTCTACGAGTGGTAGTTTTTGCCCCCCTAATGGCCTTCGGGGGAATCTTTATGGTTATGAGCACCAATGTGGGGATGGCTTGGATCATTGCCTTGGCTGTGGCCCTAGTCTTTACAATTATAATCTCCCTTTTGGCCGTGGCGATGCCCCGCTTTAAGCGGTTACAACTCTTAATTGATGACACCAACCGGATAGTGCGTGAAACATTGAGTGGACTCCCTGTTATAAGGGCCTTCAATACCCAAAAGCATGAGCGTCAACGCTTTGAAGAGGCTAATGCCGAACTGACTAAAACCTCCCTGTTTGTCAACCGCACCATGTCGGCGATGATGCCCCTCATGACCCTCATCATGAACCTCACAGCCCTCTTAATAGTGTGGAAGGGGGGCTACGCCATTCAAGCCGGTAAGATGCAAATCGGCGATATGATGGCTTTCATCCAATACTCGATGATGGTCATCATGTCGTTCCTCATGATAACGATGTTGAGTATCATGTTGCCCCGCGCCTCGGTCTCTGCGAAGAGAATCATGGAGGTGCTCAATACTGAAAACGTCCTCCTTTCACCTGAGGTAAAAGCTCAATTCCCCCATGGGGTTAAGGGGGAGGTTAGCTTTGAGGAGGTGGGGTTCTGCTACCCTGGAGCCCAATCTGAATCACTCCACTCAATCTCCTTCAAAGCAGCCCCAGGAACGACAACGGCGATTATAGGGAGTACCGGTAGTGGTAAATCGACAATCCTCAACCTAATCCCCCGCTTCCACGACATAACGAGTGGTAAGCTCTTAATCGATGGGGTCGATGTGCGCGAGTGGGACCTAAAAGAGCTACGTCAAATGGTGGGGTATGTCCCCCAACAAGGGCTCCTCTTTAGTGGGACAATCGCCTCTAATATTGCCTATGGGTCACAAGATATCCCCCAAGCGGAGATTGAGTGGGCCGCTGAAGTCGCCCAAGCAAGCAACTTCATTGCGGAGCGGGAGGGGCAGTATGAGAGTCGTATCGCCCAAGGGGGGGTCAACGTCTCGGGGGGACAACGTCAGCGCCTCTCAATAGCGAGAGCCCTTGCTCACCGTCCCCAGATCCTCCTCTTTGATGACAGCTTTTCAGCACTCGATTATAAGACTGAGCAATTGGTAAGAAGTCGCCTCAGCGAGGAGCTAAGTGAAGCGACCGTAATTATTGTAGCGCAACGGATCAGCACGATCCTCCATGCCGACAATATCATCGTCCTCGATGAGGGGCGCATAGTGGGACAGGGGCGCCATAAAGAGCTCTTAGAGGGGTGTCGTGTCTACCAAGAGATTGCTATGAGCCAGCTTTCACAACAGGAGTTAAGCAACCATGGATAAGAATCAAAAGAGCCCCCCATTGCCAATAAGAGGTCCCGGTAAAGGTCCCCGCTCAATGGGACCGGCCGTAAAATCTAAAGACTTCTCCAAAAGTGCGAAGCGTCTCTTGAAAGAGTTTGCCCCCTATAAGGTGGCTCTAGTGGCTGTCCTCCTCTTTGCCTTAGGGGGGACCCTCTTCAACATCTTGGGGCCCAAGATCTTAGGAAAAGCGACTACTACTATTTTCACAGGGATTACAAGCTACCTCAAAGGGGGGGCGGGTATCGACTTTAAAGCGGTGGCTAAGATTTTAATCACCCTTATTGGTCTCTACGTGATCAGTTCACTTCTAATGGGGAGTCAGGGGGTTATTATGACCACCATCACCCAAAAACTTTCCAAAGACCTTCGCACCCAAGTGACCGATAAGATCCACCGCCTGCCGATGGGGAGCTTGGATGCAATAACCCATGGAGAGATCCTCTCAAGGGTCACCAACGATGTCGACATGTTGAGTCAAAACCTCAACCAAGGGTTAATTCAGATTATAACGTCGTTTACCACCCTCCTTGGGGTCTTCATAATGATGCTCACCATCTCTCCCCTGATGACCCTTGTTGCGTTAGTAATTCTCCCCGTCGGTCTCTTTTTCATCTCACGAATTGTAAAGATCTCTCAAAAGCACTTCTTAGAACAACAAAAGAGACTGGGAGAAGTTAACGGTCAAGTCGAAGAGGTCTACAGTGGCCACATTGTGGTGAAAGCCTTCTTAGCTGAAGAGGCGGTAAATAAAACTTTCAATGAGACTAACGACCAACTCTACAATTCGGCCTGGAAGAGCCAATTCCTCTCGGGGCTAATGATGCCCATCATGCACGCCATTGGAGATTTGGGATATGTCGCTATTGCCCTCTTGGGGGGGATGTTGGCCATCAAAGGGTCCATCTCTGTGGGTGATATCCAAGCCTTTATCCAATACACTCGCAACTTCACCCAACCAATTGCCCAAGTGGCACAAGTGACCAACATGCTCCAAACCACCGTGGCAGCAGCTGAGCGGATCTTTGAATTCCTCGATGTGCCGGAAGAGACGGAGACACAAATCACCACCACCCTCTCCCCCGTTAAAGGTGAGGTGGAGTTCGCTAACGTCTCCTTTGGTTATAATCCAGAGCTTGAAGTTATTCACAACTTCTCTCTCCATGTTGAACCGGGGATGAAGGTGGCGATAGTGGGACCCACGGGAGCTGGTAAGACCACCTTAGTGAAACTCTTGATGCGCTTCTATGAACTCAACAGTGGCATGATAAAGCTCGATGGACTCAATATTGCCGAACTCGCCCGAGAAGATCTACGAAGCCACTTTGGAATGGTACTGCAAGACGCTTGGCTCTTTAATGGTACCATTAGGGAGAATATTCGGTATGGACGCCTCGATGCCACCGACGAAGAGGTGGTGGAGGCCGCTAAAGCAGCCCGCATCGACCACTTCATCAACACTCTTAGTGAAGGGTACGATATGGTGATCAACGAAGAGTCGACCAACGTCTCCCAAGGGCAACGCCAGCTTATTACAATTGCTAGAGTAATTTTAAAGAACCCTGCCCTCCTGATTCTCGACGAAGCGACCAGTTCGGTCGATACCCGTACCGAAATCTTAATCCAAGAGGCGATGGATAGCCTCATGGCAGGCAGGACCAGTTTTATCATAGCCCACCGCCTTTCCACCATCCGCAATGCCGATGTAATCTTGGTGTTGCACGATGGTGACATCGTGGAGCAAGGGTCACACGATGAGCTATTAGCTAAGGGGGGATTTTACCGAGACCTATACCAAGCCCAATTTGAGAAGGTTGAAGCCCTCACCTGACTCGGGTAGAATTAGGTCAATTTTGATAGGAGGAGAACTTCTTGGTCATCGGCTTAGACGTTGGCTCTACTACAATAAAGTGTGTCGT